>JAYVSP010000162.1:0-5486 GCA_043775215.1 Planctomyces sp.
ACGCGCTAGCGTCCGGTTCGGAACGTCGAGGGACTCTCGAACCGGACGCTAGCGCGTTCCGGCTGATGGTCAGTTTTTGAAGATATGTAGTCCGTAGTCCGACCTCTTGTGGATCGGTCGATTCGGATTCAGCGGGATTTCGGCACAAACATTGAATCCACCGACTCAAAAGGGGTCGGACGACAGCACTCCAGAAAAACCGAAAGTCATCATGAAACTGCTCCTCGCCCTATTCCAGTTCGAAAACGTGCAACACCCCTGGCTGTGGGTAATGCTGTTGGCTGGCGGAGCATGGTTGCTGTGGGCAACGTATCAGCAAATTGCGGAGCGGACCGACTCGCGCCGCGTGTGGGGACTGCTGGCGTTGCGAGTCGGGGGGATTCTCGCGCTGTTGCTGACGTTGGCCAAGCCGACGTGGACTCACGAGCGGCACGATGTCGATGCCGGACACATCGCCGTCGTGATTGACAATTCGGTGTCGATGTCATTGGCCGATCCGACCGGACAGCCGCGATTCACGCGGGCGATACAGGCGATCGGCAAATTGCGGGGCATCGAATTCAGCGCAAACGGGCCGCAGACGAAGCTCGCGGTGTTCGATATCAACGGCCAACCGCTCGGTGACGACTTGCCGAAGGAACCGAAAGTCGAGCGGACCGATTTAGTCCGCGCGGTCACGGCGGCGACAAGCCGCTTACGGTCGAAGCTGCTAACGAGTGTCGTGTTGATCAGCGACGGAGTGGACAACACCGGGCGACAGGATCTGCTCGCGCTGGCCAATCTGCCGGTGCCGGTTTCGTGTGTCGGATTTCCGTCCGATCCAAATGCGTCGCGTCTGGACCTGGCGGTGAAAGAGGCTCAAGCACCGCCGAAAGCGATGGTCAACAATGAACTGAAAGTAACCGTGATCGTGGCCAAAACGGCCGGTCCGGCGGTCAGCGGCAAAGTGTTGTTGAAGCGCGGCGCGGAGGAGGTCGCATCGGCGGAAGTCTCGTTCGCCGAGGGGAACGACGAGCAGCCGGTCGCATTGACTTTTACTCCGACCGAGTCAGGTCACTTCGTTTACACGGTAGTCGTGTCGTCGGAAGCGGGCGAGCGGGCGTTGGCGAATAACGCAAAGCACTTCCCGCTGCACGTCACGGGTGAAGCGATTCGAGTGCTCTACGTCGAAGGGTTCTTGCGGTACGAATACAAATTCTTGAAGAGCCGTCTGGAGGACGACCCCGACGTCAGTCTGGTCTCGGTCGTAAGACGCGTGAATCCGGCGAACGGGGGACGTCAGTCCTCCGAGGAAATCCTGATGACTGAAGAACGGCTCAAGAACTTTGACCTCGTTGTGCTCGGTGACATGGACGGCGACGAGTTGGAAGCGGCGGAGTGTCAAACATTGATCCGCTGGATCGGCGACGGCAAAGCGTTGCTGGTGCTCGGCGGATATCGTTCGTTCGGTGCGGATGGATTCGTGAAGACGCAGCTCGCCGATGCATTACCCGTGCTGTTCGCCGAGCAAGAGCCACGACAAACCGAGGAGCCGTTTGTGTTGCAACTGACGGAAGCGGGACGGCAACATCCGACGTTCCAGATTACCGGCGATCGCGTCAAAGACGGCACATTGTGGAACGCGACTCCGATGTTGTTGGGCGCACCGCTCGTGCGGGGCGCGAAGCCGGGTGCGGAAATCCTGGCAGTGAATTCCAACGTACAACTGGGCAATCAACCCGCGCCGATGATCGTGACGCAACGCTACGGCAAAGGGCACACGATGGTCATTGCGCCTGATACGACGTGGCGCTGGAGCCGTTTGACTCGCGTCGTCGGCCAGAGCGACACACTGTATGCGCGGTTCTGGGGCCAAACAATTCGTTGGCTCACCGGCCGTGATCTCGAACAAAAGCGGACGCCGCTGGTGGTGACGACCGATCGGCCCGACTACGAGGTCGGCAAGGAAGTCGTCATTCGTGCGACGCGATCTGCCGACGCCGCTGTAGCCGCGTTCGCCAGAACGCGGGAAGGAACACACGGTGAAAACACCGATAATCCCCGCATTCTGGCGAACGCGGCTACGGATCAGATCGCGATTGAAGTTCTAGACGACAACGGAAAGCGCATCTCAGTGCCCGTCAAACAGAGCACGTCGTCTCCGGAATCGTCCTTCGGCAGCTTCGTGCCGTCGAGCAGCGGCCGGCATCAGGTGCTGGCCACTCTGACCGAGAACGGAAAAACGCTGGCCAATCAGCAGACAGAATTCCTGGTGGTCGGCTCGGACCTCGAACTGTCGAACCCCGAAACGAACCGCGCGTTGCTTCGTTCGATCGCCGAGAAGTCCGGCGGCACGTACGTGGACATCGACCAGATCGACAAGCTGGTCGATCAACTCCCGCGCCGCGAACGGCAAACCCGGACGATCGAACGGACCGAATTCTGGAATTCACCGGTACTCTTCTTGTTTTTTCTGGCGACAATCTCCGCCGAATGGGTGCTGCGACGACGGGGGCACTTGGTGTGAACAGGTCGTCGCCGTCGCCGCCGATGAGCGTGTCGTTCCCCTCATTCCCCGCCAAGAGTTGACACGCCCGCGAAACCTTCGCAGATCAACTCTGTCCTGGCTCGCACTCCCCGCGAGCGACATCTCTTCCATGTCCGCGATATCGTTAACGCCGAAGGCGTTGTTTTTCTTGACACAAAATCCTAAATCCGAAGAACCAAATCCAAAGGAAATCCGAAACACAAAATCTGAAATGAGTCCCAGGCGAAAACCGGCATCCACATCCTCAAGTCGCGGCAAGTAGCCGTTCGGATTTCGGGCGTTGTGTTTCTTTCGGATTTGGTTCTTTAATTTTCGGATTTGCGGCTTCGCCGCGCTATGGCTATCTGACTTCGCCTGATGGCTACTTGAATTCACCAGGTAGCGACAAGGCATTTCACCACTGACACGGGGTCGGTGGGGAGGAGTACATCATGCGTGTCGCGGTGATTGCACCGCATCCAGACGACGAGGTCTTGGGATGCGGAGGAGTCATGGCTCGGCATGCCGCCGAGGGAGATGAGGTCTTCGTGATCGTGGTCACGCGCGGCATTCCCGAAATGTTTCCGGACGAACTGATCGAGCGGACTCGAGCGGAGGCACGGAAAGCTCACGAGCTGCTCGGCGTGCGGGAGACTCGCTTTCTGGATTTCCCGGCTCCGCGGCTGGACGTCACGCCGGGGCATTTGGTTGCCGACGCGCTCGCCAAACAATTTCACGACCTTCAGCCGGAGCGAGTCTATTTGCCGCATCACGGCGACATCCATTCCGATCACGGCCGGATTTATCATGCCACGCTGGTGGCCGCTCGGCCTCTGGCCACTTGTCCCGTCAAACAATTACTTTGCTATGAAACCCTCTCGGAAACCGAATGGTCTCCGCCGATTGCCACAGCGGTCTTCTATCCGACTCTGTTTGTGGACATCACTGAGTTTCTACCGAAGAAGCTCGCCGCAATGTCCTGTTTCGAGACGCAGCTCAAGCAGCCCCCCAATCCACGTTCGTTGCAGGCGATTGAATCGCTGGCCCGGTATCGTGGAGCGACGGTCAATCTACACGCGGCCGAAGCGTTCGTGCTGGTCCGCGAAATCGTGCGGTAAAGAAACGTAGAGCAGGCGGCTCGCCTGCTTGAATTCTTCATGGAATCCACAGGCGAGCCGCCTGTGCTACGAAAGGACAATCATGCGAGTTGCCGGAGTACAGATGGACGTTGCACTCGGTCAGCCGGAGGCCAATTTGCAGGCGATGCTGGCCAAGCTGCAAGAGTCCGCCGCAGCAGGAGCGGAGCTCACCGTCTTCCCCGAATGTGCTTTGACCGGCTACTGCTTCGACAGCATTGAGGAAGCATTGCCGTTCGCTCAAACGCTGCCGGGGCGGGCGACCGAGCAGTTCACAAATGCGTGCCGAGAACTCGGCGTCTTTGCGGTCTTCGGATTGCTCGAAGAAGAGGACGGCCGATTGTTCAACGCCGCGGCACTCGTCGGGCCGAACGGTCTGATCGGGACATACCGCAAGGTCCACTTGCCGTACTTGGGCATCGACATGAAAACGACCTACGGCGATCGGCCATTCGCCGTCTTCGAGGCTGGTGGCGTGAAGGTCGGTCTGTTGATTTGTTACGACGCCGCGTTTCCCGAAGCGTCACGAGCGCTCGCGCTGCTCGGAGCGGACATCATCGTGCTCCCCACGAACTGGCCGCCTGGAGCCGAATGCGTCGCGGAGCATACGCTCAACACGCGTGCGATGGAAAACGCCGTCTACTTCATGGCTGTGAACCGCGTGGGCGAAGAGCGCGGTTTTCCGTTCATCGGCCGCAGCCGCATTTGCGGCCCCAGCGGCTGCACGCTCGCGAGTACCGAAAGCACTCAGCCCACGATCCTGTACGCCGACATCGACCCACAGCAGTCGCGCAACAAACGAGTCACCCGCGTCCCCGGCAAACATGCGATCGACCGTCTCGCCGACCGTCGCCCCGAAATGTACGACGTGCTGACCAAACCGCATTCGCTACAAACGCCCCGCAGCGATGCTCAATAAACGAAGCCGAGTGCGTGCATCAGAGAAGTAGATGTCGGAGTCGGGGCGGCTTGGTCGGGGGATGTCGCTTCGCTTGAATGTGGAACGCGAGGTCGATGCCGACTCCGCGATCGTCGTGCTCACTTTTCATAGCCACGCGCGAGCGCGAAACGCGATTGTCCTATTCGACAGATTGCCGTTAGAGTCTGAGTGTCGCGTACACGAGGAGTCATCATGGTTCACACGATTGAAGGTGTTCTGGAATTGGACGGTCGTGTACGGTTGTTGCAACCGATCCAGACATCAGCACCACGACGTGCGCTGGTGATGATTCTTGAGGAATCGTCCGCAGCACTTCCCAGTGAAACAGCGATCTTAAGCGAGCACTCGCTGGCGGCTGACTGGAATCGAGCTGAGGAGGACGTGGCATGGGCGCACCTGCAGCCGGCGAAGTCGTTGTAGTGCCGTTTCCCCTTTCCGATCTGACACAATCCAAAGTCCGTCCCGCACATTGTCTCGCTGATGCAGGCCGAGGCGACCGCGTGCTGTGTCAGATCACCAGCTAATCCTATGGCGATCCCATGGCACTCAAGCTCGAAGACCAAGATTTCGAGAGCGGCGGTCTGCACGCCGAGAGTTTCGTTCGTCCCGGAAAATTGTTTACAGCCGACGCGAACCTCATTCTTTCAACAGAGGGCAAACTCTCGCCGACGGCGTATCAACGAGTGCTGAGCACCGTTGTGAATCTATTGCGTGTTGGTCATGCCTGACCGCAACTTTCCCACATCTGACGGCGGCGGATCGGAAGTCGTGGCGTTTATGTTCGGGGGCCATGTACGGCGGACTCCCCAGGACCGAGCCGGCCTGCGTGGCCTCCGTTTGCGCATCGCCCGTGATTCGGATCGAAGCCAAGTCGTCATCTTTCTGGTCAATCTTTCGAGCCAGT
>JAYVSP010000163.1:0-16168 GCA_043775215.1 Planctomyces sp.
GCCGACCGGAAAAAGACTCCCGACCCCTTGGATCACAGCAACTCTCAGAACAAGCGCAACTGGCCGGAACTGGGTATTGGCGGACGAAACTTGCGGGTCTCCAAGTCGGGGCACTTGCGATCGAGTCCCGCCTTGTGCGCGAAGACGCGAAATGTCTGAGCGATCTGCTCGGCGATGTTTCCTCGGCCGCGCATGCGGCTGCCGAATTGTGAGTCGCTCAATTCGCCATCACGGCATTGTCGGATCAACGATTCGATTTTGTCCTTTTTCATCGGCAGAACTTTTGCCAGCCAGTCGGTGAAGACCGGTCGAACGGTGAGCGGAAGACGCAGCAAAATGAAGTTCGCGGAGACGGCACCGGCCTCTTTTGCCGCATTCAGAATCGCCGGGATCTCGCTGTCGTTGAGGCCGGGAATGACTGGCGCGACCATGACCACGGTTTCGATACCAGCGGACGACAACTCCCGAATCGTCCGCAACCGCGCGGCGGGCGAACTGGTTCGCGGCTCGAGCGTCCGAGCCAACTCGGCATCCAGTGTCGTCACGCTGAGCATCACGCGAACTGTTCGTTGCTCGGCCATGCGTTGCAGTATGTCGAGATCTCTCGCGACGAGCGCGTTCTTCGTCACGATGCCAATCGGCTGACCGCAGTCGGCCGCCACTTGCAGACAGCGGCGAGTCAGTTCGAACCGTCGTTCCGCCGGCTGATAACAGTCCGTGACGCCGGAGAACGCAATCAACTCCGGCCGGTATTCGTCACGAGCCAACCAGTCACGCAGCAACTCCGGCGCACGCTCCTTCACCAAAATGCGACTCTCAAAATCCAGGCCCGCGTTGAAGCCGAGGTACTCGTGCGTTGGTCTTGCATAGCAATAGGCACAACCGTGCTCGCACCCGCGGTACGGATTCACGCTGAACCGAAACGGCACATCTGGACTGTCGTTCTCGCTGACGATGGATCGCGACAGGTCGGGAATGAATTGCGTCCGCACCGGCCGCTCGTCGGGAGACTCATCCGGCGCGAGATGCTCGAAATCCCGCTCGGCATGAAACGCCGCGAACCGATTCGGCGGATCGGCCTGAGCGCCCCGGCCATGTCGTTCCAGCGGCGGATCGTGCGGCATGATGAGTCCTTCTTCGATATGCGTTCCTGTTTTCTAAGTCCGTGCTCCGGTCTTCTGTCTTCAGGCCCGAAGGGACGTCACTCGAAAGCCCAGGGCAATGACCTGGGTCAAAGGGCGCAACATCACCCAAGCCCTGAAGGGCTGAAGAGGTGACACATTTTCGTTCGGTTGTTTCGCCCCTTCAGCCCTTCAGGGCTTACCGTTTTCGACGCCATCAAACCCAGGGCATTGCCCTGGGCTGCCGAGTCTTGGCCCGTTGGGCCAGAACCACACTCGCGATTCGTCCGGGGGCTGACACCGGCGTCAGCCTTGCCGCTCACTCACATGAACCCGAATTCGTAGTCTTGAAGACGCAGTAGTCTTTCTGTAACCGCTGCAGCCGTTCTTCGAGGAGACGCATCTCTTCTTGGACCTTCTGATAGTCCGTTAGGTTGGCAATCATCATTGAATCTCCACGAGACCTTTGCAGCGCCCGTCGGCTTCGCGTGTCCGACTAAATAGTTCTCCCTCGTTCGCCAAGTTACGCCATGGTCTTCGATCCGCCGAGGCCGGGATCGTCCTCCTGACTGGCAAGAACCAAGCGAAACGTCGCACCCTCGCCTTCGCGGCTATCGACGAAGATGTCCCCACCGTGCTCGCGAATGATCTTTTGCGACACGGCCAAGCCCAGACCGGTGCCGCGCGAGCCTTTGGTCGATTCAAAAATGTTGAACAACAGCGGTAGTTGGCTCGCCGGAATGCCGGGGCCGTTGTCGCGGATCGTGATGGAATGCTCGTCGCTCTGCGCGTTGTAGCTGGTTTCCACCGTCACTCGGCCGCCGGGTGTCCCTTCGACGGCGTCGATCGCGTTCGTGACGACGTTCAGGACCGCGCGGTGAATTCCGTCGGGGTCGAACGCGCATTGAGGAATCTGGTCTGACAGTTGGCAAACCAATTCGACTTGGCATTCGGCCGCGCGGGCTTCCATCAACTCGCACACGTCATGCACGGTGTCGTTCAAGCTGGAGGTCTTCAACGCCGGTTTGCGCTCGGCACTGAACGTCAGCATGTCCATGACCATGTGATAGATGCGGTCCTGATTCTTCTCGACGATCCGCCAGCCTTGGCCGATCAGTGCTTCATCGTGCTGCTTCAACCCCATGTCGATGAGATAGCTGCCGCCGCGCACGCCTTGCAGGATGTTCTTGATGTGGTGCGAAAGAATTGCAATCGTCTGCCCGACGGCGGCCAAACGCTCGGCTTTGACGAATGCATCCTGAAAACGGTGATCTTCGACCGCCAGCGCTGTCTGCCGGCCGATGGCAACCAGCAGATGCAGCTTGTCTTCGTTGAAGCGGTATCCGTCCTCACCAGCTCTAAGAAATTCGTCCGACGGCGTCGACGTGTCGAGATACAGCACGCCCATCAATTCGTAACGGCCTGGCATCGGAACGCACAGCGCCTCGCAAATGCCCGCCTGCATGATGCTCTGGCCGGAGAAGCGTTGATCGTGCGGTGCATCCGACGTGCGGACTCCCTGTCCGCGCTTCAGTACGTAATCGACGATGCTGCGCGAGACTGGCATCGGACTGTCGGGCTGAAAACCGCGACGGTGGCAAAACGCTTGCGGAACAAGCCGGCTGGTGCGCGGGTCGTGGACCAATACGCAACCGCGATCCGCCCCAACCACGTCGATCGTCAACTCCAGAATGCGGTGCAAAAGCTGATCGAGCGACAGCGTGGGTGCGACTGCCTCTTCCGTGATTCGATACAGCACTTGCAAATTGGCGAGCGTCTGCGACACGGACGTCGATCGGATGATGGCCGTTGCATCGCGAAGCACTTGCTCGCCCGCCTCGCGGCTGACTTCGCCGACGATGTTGGAACGATCGCGGACGTCGTCCATGACAACCAAATCGAGATTATCCGCCACAGTGCGAGCGGGTTCCAGCGGCAACTCTGCTTGGAACAGCAGCGCTGTTTTGCCAATGGCAATTTGGTCGCCGTGAGCCAACTTGCGCGACTGCACCGATTCGCCGTTGACGAACGAGCCGTTCGAACTGTCGCAGTCGGTGAGCACAAATCCGCCGGCGGCCGGATCGAAAACGATCGACGCATGCGTGCGCGAGACTTCGTCGTCCATCAGACGAATCGGATTCAAAGCTCCGCGTCCGAGTGTGACTTCGACGTCATCCAACTCGAAGCGAGCTCCCTGATCGGCTCCCTGAATCACCAGCAACGTCGCCTTCGGCACGAAACGACTCCCCCGCAAATCTGAATTCCCGACGAAACGCCAACCCACTTGGAGTCGCGACGGGACTTCAGTGGTTCGGCTATGATATCAACGCGTCAACGCGGAGACAGTCCGGCGATAACGATGAGTTTGATCGTCAGATGCCATGCCAAGCGGTACACTTCTCCCTGTTCAACTCGGTCTGTTGATGAGGACTATTTCGATGCGAATTGGTCGATTTCTCGCGGTGATCGTGTTCCTGATTCCTGTGTCGGCCGTGGCACCTGGCCAGGCGGAAGAACTTCTGCAAGCAGGAGCGGCGACGAGCAACATCACGCCCGAAATCGGCCAAGAAATCATCGGCGGTTTTGTGCCGTATCCGTCGAAGCACATCCATGATGAGCTGCAAGCTCGCTGCCTGGTGCTGGATGACGGGCAAACCAAATTGGCGTTGGTGGTCTGCGACCTGTTGGGGATTCATCGCGCCGTCAGCACGGAGGCTCGACGGTTGATTCAAGAGAAACTCGGCATCCCTGCCGAATGCGTGATGATCAGCGCGACGCACACGCACTCGGCCAGCAGCGCGATGGGGCAAAATCGGCTGATGCCCGACCAGACATTGGATGACTATCAACGCTTCGTCGCGCGCCGCATTGCCGACGGTGTGACACGAGCACTCAACAATCGACGTCCCGCGCAAATTGCGTTTGGAACGGCCGAAGCACCAGAACATGTCTTCAACCGTCGCTGGCACATGCGGCCCGGAACTGTCCCGCCGAATCCATTTGGTGGCGGTGACTTGGTGAAGATGAATCCTCCGGCCGGTAGCCCTAACCTCGTCGAACCCGCCGGGCCGACTGATCCGACCGTTTCGTTCATCGCCGTGCGAGACCGAAACGGCGCGATGATCTCCGTCTTCGCGGCGTACTCGCTGCATTACGTCGGTGGCGTCGATGCCGCGGACGTGTCGGCCGATTACTTTGGCATCTTCTGCGAGCACCTCAAACAACTGCTCGCCACTGACCGGCCGAACGAATCGTCGGTTACGACGGCAAACCCGCCGTTCGTGGCGATGATGGCGAATGGGACCAGCGGAGACATCAACAACATCAATTTCCGCAATCCGCGTCCGGGCAAGAAGCCGTATGAGCAGATGCGGTTCGTCGCCGAAGACGTCGCAGTGAAAGTTCACGCCGCGATGGCCAAGCTAGAATATCGTGACAAACTGAAGTTGGCGGCCCGCTATCGAGAGCCAGAAATCGCGTGGCGCAGACCGACTCCAGAACAAATGAAATGGGCCGAAGAAACGATCGCGGCCGGCCCAAAAAACAAATCGGACTTGTCCTTCATCTACGCCGAGCGAATCACGAGACTGGCGGCATCCCCGGAAACGACCACTGTTCCGCTCCAGGTCGTGCGCATCGGCGACGTCTGCCTCGGCACAATGCCCTGCGAAGTCTTCGTCGAGATCGGTCTCGACTTCAAACGCCGGTCACCGCTGCCGAAGTCGTTCATGGTCGAGCTGGCTCACGGCTATTTCGGATATCTGCCAACGCCGAAACAGCATGAACTCGGCGGCTACGAAACGTGGCTCGGCACGAATCGGTTGGAGATCAAAGCGTCTGACAAGTTGCTTGAACAATTGCTGGAAATGGCCCAGGAAATCGCGGAATAGCGACTAAAGTAAACTGGCAGGTGGATGGGACGTGAAGGACGAAAGGAACTAAGAGGACGAAAAGGGGATTCATGAATTTCCCTTCGGTCCATTGCACTGCAAACGTTTGAAATCGTGTTCTTGTGAAAAGATTTTGCGCGGCGAAGAGGATTGGGTTGTTGAGGCGATTGGACTTGTGCGCCCACATCATTCTGCCCTTCCATCATTCTGCCAACCCAGCGGAGACGAGCGGAATGATGAGAGGGCAGAATGATGAAAAGCAGAAAATCGAATCTCTCGGCTTGCGAATCATCGTCATCGGTTGCGGCTCCGCCGGGCCAAGTCATTCCGGGTCACTGGAAAACTCGGCCTCCCACGCTTTGCGGATCACTCGCAGCTTGCGTTCGACGGAGCTGAAGGCGCGATCCTCGGCACGCCGGCGTACATGTTGCCGGAGCAAGCGCGCGGAGAGTCGCATCAGGCCGACCGCCGCACTGACGTGTATTCTCTCGGCGTGATTCTGTTTCGTCTGCTGACCGGTCGAATGTTCGAGTTGCGAACAGTATAAACGACGTTTTTGGACTGACAGTCGCGAAGGGCCACGAGTTCTACGAGGCTGATGGGAATGATCGAAGCGGCGGGAAATGAGTTACAAGGCCGACATCACCGCAGGAGCATTGAAGCTGCCGGAAAGCAGGTTCATTGCTGATTTGCTGCTGCGTCACGTCGATGCCGAAGGATGGAAGGACGCCATCGTGAAGACCAACGTCCTTCAGGCCCGCAGCCCCGCCACGGCTAGCCGTCTGACGAAGCTCATCCGGGGGCGGTTGGAGACGATGGGACCGGACTTGTGGAAACTGGTCCGTGATGGCAAAGGTGGTGTCGCCACCCATGCGGTGTTTGCCGCCGCCGTGAAGCACAGTCCGTTGCTCGGCGACTTCCTGGAGATCGTCGTTGGCGAGCAATACCGGCTGTTCAGTCCGTCGCTGTCGAACAAGCTGTGGGCCGATTACCTCGAAGGCTGTCGGGAGCGTGATCCCGACATGCCGTTGTGGAACGAAACGACCAGACGGCGGCTGCGGTCGTCAGTGTTCCAGATGCTCGCCCAGGCGGGTTACATCGAAGACACTCGCAGCCTCAAGCTGCAAACGGTCCACATTGCCGAACAGGTGCTTCGTTACTTGAAGGCGAACCAAGAAGATTACGTCCTGCGTTGCATCCAGGTAGCCCCCTGAAGAAATCAACCATGAGCGATCCCCTCAACCAACGCCTGAACAAGATTCTGAACAGGGTCATCTCTGATGACTTCCTGAGTGGCAGCGGCATCGGCAACGAGATCCCTTTTTATATTTTCGATTATCCTCCCGAAGATGAACTGCGGGTGCGAGATTACTTGCAGACATTGTTGGACCACATTCCGAAGCAAAAGCACGGCCTGCGGGTCAAGCACGTCAACTTGTTCGATCTGATGCTGGATTATCTTCGGAGTAGAAGTGGCAACCTTTTGGAAAAGGCTCTGCGATTGCAACGGCAGAAGGGAGACGAGTTCATGAAGAATGAACTCCTCAAAGGCCCCCTCACACCGGACAAGCTGGCTGTCTACTTCGGGTCCGTTGTTCAGCCACAAGATCACGATCTGGTCATCGTGTCGGGGGTCGGAAGTGCTTTTCCGTTGGTCAGAACTCATGCTTTGCTCAGCAACCTGCACTCGATCATGGGACGAACACCGCTCGTGATGTTCTACCCAGGGAAATACGATCAAATCACGTTTCGTTTGTTCGGAAAAGTGACTCTTTCCACGAGCATTGAGTCCGAGGCGAAAGCTCAGAAATCTGAGAACTACTATCGGGCCTTCAAACTGGTTCCGTAATTCGAGACTGACATGCTCATCAAGAACCTCTTTGAACGTGACATTTTTCGACCCATCAACGGCGTTGTGAAGGCCGATGAAGTTGACGATTCGTCCGTCTGGCAGGAGTTGGACGAGTTCGTCATCACCACCGAATTGGAAAAGCACTTCAATAAGTTTTTCCCGTGGTATTTGGAAGCTGTGGACCAGGGGAAGACCCCCGACTCGACCGGCAAAATGGGTATCTGGATTTCGGGCTTCTTCGGCTCCGGTAAATCGCATTTGTTGAAGGTGTTGTCCTACCTCCTTCGCAACCGCACGCACACGCACAAGGGCCAGAGTCGGCAGGCCATCGAATTCTTCGAGAGCAAGGTCAAAGACGCCATGCTCCTTGGGGACATCAAGCGAGCGGTTGTCGCCAACACCGATGTCATCCTCTTCAACATCGACAACAAGGCCGATCACCGCACGGGCCGTGACCTGATTCTGCGGGTCTTCCTCAAGGTCTTGAACGAGTTGCAGGGCTACAGCGGAGACCACCCGCACATCGCCCACATGGAGCGTTACCTGGAGAGCAAAGGCAAGCTGATGGCGTTCCACGCCGCCTACGAAAAGCACACCGGCCTGAACTGGCTCCAGGAGCGGGACGCCTATCAGTTCAATCGGGACGAGGTCGTCACGACGATCAGTGAAACGCTCGGCCAGAGCCAGGCCGCAGCGGAGAAGTGGATCGACGGAGCCGAAGACAATTTTTCCATGACAGTCGAGAACTTCTGCAAATGGGTGCAGGATTACCTCGATTCCAAAGGGCCACAGCACCGGATCGTCTTTCTGGTTGATGAAGTTGGCCAGTTCATTGGAACCGATTCCCACCTGATGCTTAACCTGCAAACCATCACGGAAGAGTTAGGAACGATCTGTCGTCGGCGAGCGTGGGTCGTGGTCACGTCGCAGGAAGACATGGACTCCGTGCTGGGCGACATGAGCAAGACGAAGAAGAACGACTTCTCCAAAATTCAGGGCCGGTTCTTCCCGCCGCTGTCGCTCTCCAGCGCCAACGTGGATGAAGTGATCCAGTCCCGCCTTCTGGCGAAGCTGCCGGACGTGCGACCAGAACTCGACGCCCTCTTCAAGCAGCGAGGCGACATCCTCAAGAGCCAGCTCACGTTCAAGAACTGCGGCATGACGTTCCGCCAGTTCAAGGATGGTGAGGATTTCTCCAAGAACTACCCGTTCGCCCCCTATCAGTTCCAACTGATCCAGAAAATCTTCGAGTCGATCCGCAAGGCCGGAGCCACCGGATTGCATCTTGCCAAAGGTGAGCGTTCGATGCTCGACGCCTTCCAGTGGGCGGCGAAGACCGTGGCCCTCAACGAAGTCGGCCTCTTGGTGCCGCTGTACGACTTCTATCCGTCCATCGAGGGCTTCCTCGATACCTCGGTCAAGAAGACCATTGAGCACGCCAAATCAAACTCCAGCCTGGAGCCGTTTGACATCCAACTGCTCCAGGTTCTCTTCCTCATTCGCTATGTCGATGAGATGAAGGGGAACGTGGACAATCTCGTGACTCTGTGCCTCGACCAGATAGACGCCGACCGATTGGCACTGCGCCATCGCATTGAGGAGTGCTTGGCTCGTCTGGAAAAGGAAACGCTCATCAGCCGGAGCGGGGACTTGTATTCCTTCCTGACCAACGAAGAACGGGACATCAACAAAGAGATCAAGCAGGTCGATCTCTCGGACGGTGAGGAAGCCAAGCTCCAAGGCGAAATCATTTTTGAGGACGTACTGAAGGAGCAACGCAAGCACCGCTTCCGTGCCAACAAAATGGACTTCGACTTCAATCGCCGCTGCGATCAGTTTCCCATCGGCAACCAGAAGGACGGGGCCTTGCTCGTCTCGGTCATTACGCCTTTGGCCGACGATTACGAAATCTACGGCAAAGGCAAGGCGACTCTCGAAAGCGCCGCCGAGGGGGGTTACGTTCTGATCCGTCTCGGTAACGACGAGAGGTTGGGCCGGGAACTTCAGACATTTCTCCAGACCCAAAAGTACTTGTCCCGCAAGAACGACGGCACGCTCTCCGATTCGACGAAACGCATCTTGAGTCATTGTGCCGAAGACAACCGCCAACGTCGGGAGCGGCTGACAACCTTGCTTGGAGAAATGCTCGCGTCCGCCGAATACTTCGTGGCCGGACAGCCGCTCAAGCTCAAGGCTTCGACACCGATGGCGGCGTTGGATGAGGCGATCGAATACCACATCCAAAACACGTTCCGCAAGATGAGCTACCTGAAGCGACTCTCTGCGGAACCACTCAAGGAAGTTCAGGCTGTCTTGCGCAGTAATGACATCGCCAAGGAGAACCTGCTGTTGCAGACGGGTGAGAACAATCCCGAAGCCCTTGAAGACCTTCGCAGTTATCTGCAACTCTGTTCGATGAAGAGTCAGCAGGTTGTTCTGCACGACATGCTGGAGAAGCGGTACTCGCTCCGGCCCTATGGCTGGCCCGATGAAGAAGTGCTGCTGCTCTTGGCTCGGCTGATCGTGTTGAGCGAGATCAACCTAATGATGGACTCCGCCTTGTTGCCCATCGACAAGGTGTACGAGGCCATCGCCACCCCGGCGAAGCGCCGCAAGGTCGTCATCCGCAAGCGAGAAACTTCCGACCCCAAGGCAATCCAGAACGCCCGGAGCTTGGGCAAAGACCTGTTCGCCGAAATGGGGCCGGACGGCGAAGACGGCCTGTGTACTTTCCTGCAAACCAAACTCAAAAGTTGGCAGGGATCGCTCCACGGGTACAAGCAGTTGGCCGACACGGGGAACTACCCCGGTGGTGACGAGATCACGCAAGGGCTGGCGCTCATCAACCCGCTCACCGCCGACAACGAGAGCCGGAAGTTCATCGAGCGGTTCAACACTCTGAAGCAAGACCTCCTCGATTTGGCCGACCGGTTTCACGACCTGGAACACTTTTACGATCACCAGAAGCCGGCGTGGGAAAAGCTCCGCAAGGCGCACGTCGCCTTCCAGCTCAACCGGCTGGAACTGGAAAAGGACACCCAGGCCGGTCCCGCTCTCCAGCGCATGCAGAACATCTTGTCGGCTCGTTGTCCCTACGGACTCATCAAAGAAGCCGACGCTCTCATCAGCAGTGTGAATGCGGTGAATTCGTCGTTGCTCACCGGGCGGCGCACGCAGGCCATCGCCAAGATCGACGTCCACATCGCCACGTTGAACAAAGACCTCGCCGCAGCCCAGAGCGAAGCCAGCCTACGAGTGGCGTGCCTCAAGCCGCTGGAAGGCTTGCGGGAACAAGTCCAGAAGGAAGAAAGCCTCGCCCATATCACTCAAGCCGAGAGTGAAGCCATGAAGGAGTTCGATGCCGCCGTGGGGCGCATCGAAGAATTCCTGCGCAAGCTGGCCGAGCAGAAGAAGTCCAAGGACGATGGATCGGGCAATGTTCCACCGCCGCCTCCGGTCAAGAAGCAGCGGATCGTCAAACCGGCAGACATCATGAAGACGACGTACCTGGAAACGTCTGATGACGTGAATGGTTTCCTTGATGCTCTTCGACAGGAGCTAGAGAAGGCCATCGCCAACAACGAACGAATTCAGATTCGATAAATGACATGTCGCGAAACGGCCGGGGTCAGGTAGACCGTAGCTGAAGTCGCCAGACTTCAGATCGTTAGACTCCGAAATATCTGAATTCTGGCGAATTCAGCTACGGCGTTTTGGCGATTTAGCGCTTCAGGTTTAGGAAGCGGTCGTGATGGAGAGCACATGAACGCGACTCAGCTCACCGAGACACTCGAACGGCTCATTCGCCTGCCGCATGAAACGGAGTGGCTGGAGTTTAAGGAAGCGAAGAGCGGCTTCGATTTTCGCGCGATCGGAAAATATTTCTCGGCACTCGCCAACGAAGCCAATCTCAAGTCGCAGCCGTGTGGCTGGCTGATCTTCGGGGTGATTAACGACGATCGGTTGATTTGCGGGAGCCAATTCCGTCCGAATCCCGCGGACCTGGATAGCTTGAAGCACGAAATCGCCGAGCAGACGGGCGGCATCACCTTTCGCGACATTCACGTCGTGACCTACTCCGGTCAGCGGGTGCTGATGTTTGAAATCCCGCCAGCGCCCCGAGGACTACCGGTCGCCTTCCAGAATCATTGGTACGGCCGTGATGGCGAATCGCTAACCGGTTTGTCGCTGGGAAAACTGGAAACCATTCGCGGACAAATTCAATTACCCGATTGGTCGGTGGTCACTTGCGCCGGGGCCACGATCCGCGATCTTGATCCGGCCGCGCTGGCGACTGCCAAAGATCGCTTTCGGGCCAAGAACGCGGCCACGTCCTTTGCCCCAGACATCTCGTCGTGGACCGACGAGGTTTTTCTGGACCGAGCTCGGTTCACGATCAACGGAAAATTAACCCGCGCGGCGATCTTGTTGCTGGGCCGTACCGAGTCCACTCATTTCCTCAGTCCCGCCGTCGCTCAATTGACCTGGAAACTGGAAGGTGAAGAGCGGGCTTATGAGCACTTCGGACCTCCGTTTTTGCTCACAACCAGCGAACTGTATTCACGTATCCGCAATACGATCCAAAAGATCGACGTTCCCGGACGATTTGTTCCCTACGAGATTCCGAAGTATGACAAGTGGGTTATTCTCGAAGCGCTGCACAATGCGATTGCCCACCAGGATTACACGCGGCAATCGCGAGTCATCCTGACCGAAACCAGCGACGAGATTCGCATCGAGAGTGCCGGTCGATTCTTCGACGGGCAGGTGGCTGACTACACGTTGGGTCAAAAGACGCCGGCTCGCTATCGCAATCGTTTTTTGGTCGACGCGATGGTGAACATTAACATGATCGACTCGATGGGCTACGGCATCCACAAGATGTTCGTCGAGCAACGGAAACGGTTCTATCCCCTGCCGGACTTCGATCTCGACGATCCCGACAAAGTGCTCGTGCGCGTGTTCGGCAAGATCATCGACCCCAGCTACACGGCATTGCTCATGGAGCAACACGACCTGCCGCTGGATCGAGTTATCCTGCTGGATCAAATCCAGAAGCGGCGTCCGATCGAACGGCAGGACGCGGCCAGCCTGCGCCAAGAGAAGTTGATCGAGGGCCGTTATCCCAACCTGTTCGTCGCCGCGCACTTGGCCGCCATCACGGGCGACAAGGCGCAGTACATCAGGAATCGAGCCTTCGACGATGACCACTACAAGAAGATGATCGTCGAGTACATTCGGAAATTCGGGCACGCCAGCCGGGGAGATATTGACAAGCTGCTTACGGATAAGCTGTCCGAAGTTCTCTCGGAATCACAAAAACGAAACAAAGTGAAAAACTATCTGAGCGCGTTAGTTCGTGCTGGAATCATTCGCAATGACGGGACTCATCGGAATCCAAAATGGGTGGAAATCTAGTAGTAACATCGACGTTTAGGGGCAAAAACGCAGCTCCTTAACTTCGTAAAGCGATTCTGCCACAACACTTACGGCACTTCGCGTTTATCCACACTATCCATACTTTATCCATATTTTATCCCAAACGACCCCATGAACCGCACCAAGCTCAAGAACTACGCTCCGCAGGCTCGCAGGGAATTCATCCAGGCGATGACGGATCGTGCTGCCTTCTTCGGTCTGACGGCAAAGAAGATCGAGCCCGTTGTGGAACGGGGCGACGTGGCCCTGATCGCTGGCCGGGAGCATCCTCGTGCCGTCGCCAGGAAGCGGAAGCAACTGGAAGACCGCATCCAGCGGCAGGGCTTCGAGCCGACGATGGAGGCGCTGGCCTACACTTGGTTCAACCGGTTGGTCGCCATTCGGTTCATGGAACTCCACGGCTATTTGGACCACGGATACCGAGTCTTGAGTCCGGTGCCGGGCGAGCCGGGAGCGTCAGCGACCGGACGCACTCCGGAAATCCTCGAACACGCCGAGCATGTCGAACTGCCGGGCCTGAAACGCGAAACGGTCATCGACCTCAAACTGGCGGGGAACAAGGAGGGCGAGCTTTACCGGCTGCTGCTCACGGCGCAGTGCAACGCCCTGCATACGGCGATGCCGTTTCTCTTCGAGAAGATTGACGATGAGACGGAACTGCTGCTCCCCGACAATCTGCTCCACTCCGACTCGCTGATCCGCAAGCTGGTTGGCGAGATTGACGAGGAGGACTGGAATGAAGTCGAGATCATTGGCTGGCTGTACCAGTTCTACATCTCGGAGAAGAAGGACGAAGTGATCGGCAAGGTGGTGGCCAGCGCGGACATCCCCGCCGCCACGCAGTTGTTCACGCCGAACTGGATCGTCAAATATCTCGTGCAGAACACGCTTGGGCGACAATGGCTGGCGACGTATCCGCAGTCGGCGTTGCGACAGCAGATGCAGTATTACATCGAGCCTGCCGAGCAGACGCCCGAAGTCCAGGAGCAGTTGAAGGCGATCACGCCGACCAGTCTGAACCCGGAGGAACTGACGCTGCTCGATCCGGCGTGCGGTTCCGGTCACATCTTGGTCGAAGCCTACGACCTGTTCAAAGCGATCTATCAGGAGCGGGGCTACCGGGCCAAGGACATCCCGGCCCTGATCCTGCAAAAGAACCTGTTCGGCCTGGAGATTGACGACCGAGCGGCACAGCTTGCAGCCTTCGCCCTGATGATGAAGGCCCGCGCCGACGACCGCCATCTATTTCAGGCGAGCCGGGAGCGTGAGCGACCGGACTCTCTCCGACCCAACATCAACAATGATTCCATCCAGCCCAACATCGTGGCGTTCCAGCCCAGCACGGGCATGAATGCGGAAGAGATTTACCACGCGTTGACGTCGCCGCTGAAGGGTGAGCAGGCCACCGACCCGGAACCACCGCCACCGAAAGGCCGACTTTTCGAACCCGACGACAACCTGTTTACGCGAGCCGCGATCAACAAAGCCAAAGTCGCTGCCAACCATCCATTGCCATCGGCCCGTTTCTCACAAGCCGACATCGCCACGCTGCTGGAACTATTCGAGAACGCCAAGACCTTCGGCTCGCTGATCCAGATTCCACCGAACTTGGCGGCGAAGTTGCCGGAGATCGAGAAGCGCGTCGATGACGTGCTGAAGTTCGGCGACCTCACGCACGCATCGGCCCATGTCCTCGAACCGCTTTTGCAGCAGGCCCGACTGTTGACACAGCAATACAATGCCGTAGTTGCGAATCCGCCTTACATGGGGAGCAGCAACGGGATGTCACCAAATCTCAAACGGTTTGTTGACTCAAATTATGCCGCTTCAAAGCAAAACCTCTGCACGGTATTCATCGAGCAAAGCATTTGTCTTCTGAGACCGCAGGGTCAAATGGCGATGGTAACGCTCCAGGGATGGATGTTTTCTGAACGCTACACCGATTTCCGCCGCAAGCTACTGACCGAAGGTGCGATGCTCACGATGGCTCACCTTGGCCCTTATGCCTTTCCTGAAATTAGCGGCGAAGTCGTTCAGACGACAGTGTTTTCTTATACAAGTGACTCCAGCATTGGGACGTATACTCCAGTCTTTTATCCGCTGTACCAAGGAGACTCCGAATCAAAGCGACGAAAATTGACGACTCACACAGAGCGCATTCAAGACATCAGGTGGAATGATTTTTTCGAGATGCCTGGACATGCCATCTTATATTGGGCGTCGAAGCGGATTCGGGAACTGTTTGTCAATGCTGATCGACTTGATTCGATCATGCAAACCAGGGAGGGAATGACAACCGCCGACAACGACAGATTTATCCGTTGGTTTTGGGAAGTACGGGCTGACGACATTATGCAGAACTGTGAGTCTACGGCAGTGGGAGCAGCAAGTGCGCTAAAGTGGTTCCCCTATGTTAAAGGGGGCGAGTTTCGCCGCTGGTATGGCAATACTGGAATGGTCGTTAATTGGCAGTACGATGGGGCAGAGATTAGGTCCATCATCAATCCAGGCACAATGAAAGTGCGGTCGCACAACTACAATGGAGAGTTTGCGTATAAGAGCGGATTGTCCTGGACTTCCATCTCGACAAAAGCGATGGCGGCAAGAAGCGTTTCCGTGGGCTGCATGTTTGACACGAAAGGCCCGATGGCCTTTTTCGCTAACCACGAAGATGAAGCTCTGGCACTTGGGATCATCAACAGTAAGTTAGGTTACGAATTCATGCGCCTCATCGCACCGTCTCTTGACTTTAAGCTCGGCCATGTTGGAGGCATTCCGTTTGTAACTTCAATAGACCTAGATGCTCGAATCGCTTCCAATGTCAGGGAATGCGTTTCAATTTCACAAGCCGATTGGGATAGCCTCGAAACGTCATCGAACTTTTCGGTTTTTCCGATGTGTGGCCCTGGATGTCAAACGTCAAGTATCTCTGAGTCGTTCGAGAAATGGGTGTGTCATTGCTCTGACTTGCGATGCAAGCTAATTAGTCTGGAGCAGGAAAACAATCACCTACTTCTCGACTTATATGGAGTTCTAGCAGAACTCTCGCCAGAAGTGTCTGATGACCAGATCACGCTATACCGGCCTGAGCGAGAAGAGGACATCCAGCGGCTGATCTCCTACGCCATCGGCTGCATGATGGGACGCTACAGCCTCGACAAGCCGGGGTTGGTCTACGCCCACAGCGGCAACCAGGGCTTCGACCCCAGCCAGTACAAGTCCTTCCGGGCCGACGACGACGGCATCATCCCGCTACTCGAAACCGATTGGGGCATCCGGGATGATGCCACCAACCGCATTGAGGAGTTCGTCAATGTTTGCTGGCCGGGGAATTCAACCACAAACCCCACCGAGCTTGCCTCGGTGGCTTGCGGGCCTTTGCACAACGCCGATGACCCGTTGCACGACTCCGATGACGTAGTGCAGAAGCCCAAATCCACCGAGGCAAGCTCGGTGGGGGGCTTGTCCTATCGCGCCACGTCCCTGCTCGATGAGAACCTGAAGTTTATCGCCGACAGCCTCGGCCCGAACAACGGCGAGCAGCCACGGGAGACGATCCGCCGTTATCTCGCCACGGGGTTCTACAAGCACCACCTGTCGATGTACAAGAAACGGCCCATCTACTGGCTGTGGGTCAGCGGCAAGCAACGGGCCTTCCAGTGCCTCGTCTACCTGCACCGCTATCACGAAGGCACGCTGGCCCGGATGCGCACCGAGTACGTCATCCCGCTCCAGGGCCAGATCGCCGCCCGCATCGAACACCTCGAAGAGGACAAGGCCAGAGTGACCAGCACCAGCCACCGCAACAAGCTCCAGAAGGAGCAGAACGATCTCAAGAAGCAACAGGCCGAACTGCTCACCTTCGA
>JAYVSP010000164.1:0-3989 GCA_043775215.1 Planctomyces sp.
GCGAGATTGAGAGATGTTTAACCGCAACGCCATCGGCGTGCGCGAGTCGTATCCACCGCGCCCACGCCGATGGCGTTGGGGTTAAACAAAGCATCAATCATTGAGATGCCGAAAGCACATGGGAGCTTTGAATTTCTTCCAAGTCGAGTTCACACTTCGCTGGAATGAGTTCCTGAACCACTGCTGGCCCCCTATGCCAGCCAAATCTCGGCAATGGGTTTTGCCCTCAACGCATCTAGGAGCCGACTTCATCATGTCTCACAGAATTTCCCGTCGTCGATTTGTTCAAACTGCCGCAGCAGCAGGTATTGGTCTGCCCACAATTCTTCCATCGGGAATCTTGGCAGGCCCATCACCCAACGAGAGATTGTCGTTTGCTTGTATTGGGATGGGCGGCCAGATGCGCGGTTACTTGATTCCCGAACTTGGCAAGATCGATCAGCAGATCGTTGCCATTTGCGATGTCGATCAGCGGCAGCGTGAGAGTGCGCTGCAAGTGAAGGGACTGACCAACGCCAAGGCGTATCACGATTATCGCGAATTGCTCGACAAAGAGACCGGCGTCGATGCGGTGATCGTCGCCACGCCGGATCATTGGCATGTCCCGATTTGCCAGGCGGCGTTGCAGGCTGGTAAGCATGTTTATTGCGAAAAGCCGCTGGCTCATTCCGTCGCGGAATGCCGCGCGCTGGAGATATTGGCGAAGAGTCATCCGAAGCTGGCGACTCAGACGGGCAATCAAGGTTGCTCCACCGAGGGCTTCCGGCGGAGCTTTGAAGTCATTCAATCCGGCTTGCTTGGCCAAATCACCGAAGTCCATGTTTGGCATCCGGCCCATGGTTGGCCTAATGGCGTCGATCGTCCCGCCACGAGCGATCCGATTCCCGATGGACTCGATTGGAACTTCTGGTTGGGGAAGGCTCCGGCACGTCCCTACAACAAGGAGATCTATCACCCCGGCAAGTGGCGCGGCTGGTATGACTTTGGCGGCGGTTCGCTGGCCGACTTTTGCTGCCACGGTTTTCAGTTGGCGTATCGAGCATTGGAACTCGATGCACCCACACGGATCGAAGCGACGGGCAATGACATGGGACACGAGTCGTACCCGACAAGCTGCACCGTGACGTTTGACTTCGCCGCCAAAGGTCAGCGAGGGCCGGTCAAACTCTTCTTCTACTCCGGTGACAAACATCTGCCGCCGGAGCACATCACCCAAGGCCCGATCGGCTCGACGGGATGTTTGGTCGTTGGCAGCGAAGGCACTCTCTCGGCAGGGCTATGGAACACCGACTGCAACGTCCGCCTGAAAGGTGCGAGTGACTTTCAGGGAGCCAATCACCCCGAGGTGGCCAAGATCGCGAAGACTCAGCCTCGGATTGATACCGAAGTGCTCAAGTGGGATCCCAAACGCGCGGCCAAAGGAGAGCGTCCGCGTTGGAGCCAAGTGAATAACTCGCACATGTTCGAGTGGGTGCTGGCCTGTGCGGGCGACGCGAAGTCGTACTCGCCATTCGAAATCGGAGCCCGCATCACTGAAGTCGGAATGCTCGGCGTGCTGGCTCTGCAGATGCAAAAACCAATCGTCTGGGACGCGGAAAAACGCCAGGCCGTTGGCATGCCCGAAGCCGACGCGATCATCGATCGCAAACCGTCGACCGACAAGTATCTGCCGCGCTAAGGACCGGCACATCAATAACTGTCGTAGCCGAAGTCGCTAGACTTCGGATCTGAACTCTGGCGAGTTCAGCGACATCTGACAGTGAGTGAGCGGCAAGGCGCTAGCCCAATGGCACTTACTTTTAGCGGAATGGCGCTAGCCACTGGTGTTGTCGGAGAGATTTTCCCTGCGAAATACCGGCGGCTAGCGCCGGCTAGCGCCTTGCCGCTCACTAAAGTAAGTGCCATTGGGCGCTAGCCGGCGCTAGCGCCCCTGACGGTCGCGGCTCGAAAGATTCACAGGCTCGGAGCGTCGCACCACATTCAGCGGCTTCGACGATTACTTGCTGCTCAGACGCACGATGCCGTCCCAATCGGGCGGAGCTTTGCGGTTGTGCTGCGCGATCAGTGCCAGCAAGAAATCTTGGGCACGATCCGTCGCCGGCATGTCGTGGAGACAGCGATACGCCGCCTCCCAGCGCCCCGCGATGAAGTCTTCGACGCCCTGCTCGTATCGCGCGAGGTGCGCGTCGGTGAGTTCCGGCAGGTCATCGGCGGGAGGCAGCAGTTCCGAGACGACCGCGGGTGTCTCGAAGCCGACTGGCAGAACTTTCGCCAAGCGGCGCACGCGCCCTTCGCTCGGATCGAGCCGTTGGCGAACCAGCCGCGACATGGTTTCGTCCATCAGGATTGGAACACGGAGCTGACTGGTCATGGTCTCCAGCCGGCTGGCCAAGTTCACCACAGGGCCGAAGACGGTGACCTTCACTTGTTCGGCCGTGCCGATCTTTCCGGCGACCGCTCGACCGTGAGCGATCCCGATTCCCATTTGGAAATTCGCCAGCGGATGCCCCGGCTGTTCCAGCGTCTCGGCGAAGGCTTTGCGAATTCCCAACGCCGCTCGGCACGCTTGCAGCGGAGCTTCCTCGGACGGGAACGGCCAGCCCCAGAAACCGAGCGCGGCGTCTCCCTGAAAGTCTCCCGTCACGCCGCGATGCTGCAAGATGTGCGACGTCATCACGCCCAACGCCTGACTGACTCGATTCAGCAACCCGATCAAATCTCCGGCCGACTCTTCCGAGTGATGACTGAAACCGCGCAAGTCACAGAACATCACGGTCACATCGCACTCGCGCGGCGCGAGCGTTTCCGTGTTCAGCTCGTTTCCCAGTGCCGACAGAATCGTCGGAGCGAAGAACTGCCGCAGTCCCGCTTGTTGTCGTTCCAGAAAATTCAACCGCCGGACCGAACTGATAATCTCGGCAACAAGTTCGGTGAATTTCACGTCCGCTTGCAGATGTGCCGTTTCAATGTCTTGCGTCCCGCCGTTGGTCAGCGGCTGCCCTTGTTTTCCCGCGACATAGATGCCCCACGTCGCCTGCGGTCCGTCGAGCACCGGCGTGCAATACGCCCAATCCAGTTCGGCCGCCGCCGTGTATTCGGAACTCAATTGCGAAGCCGATTGCCACAGGTGCAGCACGCTGTTTCGCCGCCGAAAGGCTTCCATTATCAAACGCGAGCTTGGCCGGAAATCACCGGCCGTTTCGCGGCGACGATTCCAGTGCATCAGTTCGGCCTTGTCTCCCGCATTCGCGCGCACAATCGCAATGACGTCAGCATGAGTGACTCCGGCCATAAGCACGTTTGCCAGCCGATAGAACAACTCGTCATCGCTGCGCGATCCCCAGATCAATTCTGGCAATGACGTCAGCACTTCGATCTGCCGATCCGCGTCTCGAAACCGGACTTGCCGCAGCGTCTGTGCGTCGAAGGTCATCTCCTGAAATGGAATCTCGCCGGACGAGAAGGATTCTGAACCTCGCCGCGTCACTCGAAAGATCGTGCCGCCAATCACGAATTGTTCGCCGCTTTGCAGCTCACATCGCTCAACGGTTTCGCCGCCAAAACACAGCGGGTTCGTCGCGTCCGGCAGCCGTTCGACACGCACTCGTCCGTCCACCAGCGCGATCGACACGTGCCGCCGCGAGATCGCCTGATCCCACGGCACCGGTAAGTCCACATCAACGCCGCGACCCAGCACATAGGTCCGGATGCCGGACAACTCCTGCTTCCAACGTTGCTTGGTGTCGGCACCTTCCGCGATCAGTTCAAACATGGTCGTCGAATCTTATCGGCGTCGGGTTTTTTTTTCAGGCCGCACTTCCCGCCGCCTTGGAGTGCAAACATAAGGTGGGGTTGCACTCAATGAATCTTAGTCGCGGAGCGATTGAGCGACGTAGTCCGGTCGCTCCGAGCCTGTGAATCTTTCGAGCCGCGACCGTCAGGGAGTGTGACGGACAAGGACTTATGACCGCTCCCTGACGGTCGCGGCT
>JAYVSP010000165.1:0-6455 GCA_043775215.1 Planctomyces sp.
AGGGTGGGCACTGCCCACCCTACGGGTATCCGGACAGACTCCTAGGATGAGGGGGCTGAATCTCGCTCGGCCCTCTCACCCCGCCTCTCCCCCGAAGACGGGGGCGAGGGGTAAAACCGGAATGCCGGTCACATCCAATTGAAACAACGTGCAGTGAGGAAGTGGCATGTCTCTGATTGGCTTTGATGAACTGACTCGTTTCGCGGATGAACTTCCTCGCCCCATCCCGATCGTTGCGGCGGGAGGGGCCGACCCGACGGTGCTGGAAGCGTTGGCCTTAGCTCAGCGGCGTGGGTGGGTCGAACCCGTGTTGACCGGTCGCGAAGTCGAGATGCGACAGTTGGCCAATGACCTCAGCATCGACCTCACCGGCTTTCGACTGATCGATGCGGACGACGCCGCAGTCGCTGCTGTGGCCGAAGTCAAAGCGGGCCGCGCACGCCTCCTCATGAAAGGACAGATCGCCACGCCATTGCTGATGAAAGCGGTGCTGGCTCGCGAGATCGGGCTGCGGACGGATCGCTCCATTTGCCAAGTGGTCCTGATGGAAGTGCTGCGCGATCGCCGTCGCTTTTTACTCTCGGACACCGGCATTGCGATTCAGCCCTCGCTCGATCAGAAGGCCGACATTTTGAAGAGCCTCGTCGAAGTCGCGACGGCGCTGTTGGAGTCTAAGACGAGCGAATCGAATTCGAGTGAGTCCGACTCAACGAGCCTGCCGCGGATCGCCGTGATGTCAGCCACCGAGAAGCCGACTGACGCGATGCCCGACACGCTCGATGCGGTGGAACTGACACGACGCCACGGCGCGGGTGAGTTTCCCGGAGCGGTCGTGCAGGGACCGCTCTCGTTCGACTTGGCGTATGCCACCGATGCGGGAGAGAAGAAGCGGATGGCGGGGAGCGTGGTCGGTGCGGCCGACGCGATGCTCTTCCCCGATCTGCTGTCGGCCAACTTGACGGTGAAGGCGATCATGTACACCGCCGACAGCCGGTTCGGCGGCGTGCTGTGCGGAACGTCGTGTCCCGTCGTGTTCATGTCGCGCTCGGACACCACGCCCACACGACTGAACTCACTCGCCTTGGCGCTGCGGCTGCTAACGTGCTGCGGCGGTCGTGGCAAGTAGCAGACCCGCAGTAGCAGACCCGTCCTATCTGCTCAGCGAGACGCTGAGCCTGCTGTGCGAAGTGGAACTTTCGCCAGCGGTTCGAGCGATTCAAACATCTCGCGCTGATGGCGGTTGGCACGGCGAACGTACTGTTCGAGCGAAGCCTTCAATTGCGGAGCATCATCGAGCAACTCGGTGTCGAGGTACGACTGCACGTCCTTCAAGTCTTCGTTCAATTCGCCGAGCAACTCGCGATGCCGCGTCGCGAGTTCGACGAGTGACTGGTCGAACGGGACCGTCTTCCCCGGAGCGGCCTTCGGTGCGACGACTCCAAACGCCGCCGCTGTCACCATCACGCGGAACGCACCGAGTTGCAGCACGTCGCCAATGTCGAGCTGCGCGAATTGAATGGAGCGGTCATTGACCAGCGTGGTCCCTGCGCCAGCCAAGTCGATCAGCCAACAACCGGCTGGCGTGCGGACGAGGCTCGCTTGCACGAGCGGCATGTCGGGATGATTGAGTCGGAGTTTGCACTGCGCTCCGCGCCCGATCAGCGTCAGCGCCCGATCGACGGGCCACTGATTGTCGTCCTGCTCGACACCATCAAATTTCAACCGGACCTGCGGAAATTCAGCGGCCAGTTGCGGCGAACGTTCGAGCGGGCTGGAGGCCGGCGGTGACTGAGGCTCGCCCCCGACGAGCGACATTCGGCACGGCCCCGCTTGCAGCGGCTGACGTTCCACCCACGGACCCAGTCCCGCCTTCCGACGGCTCGGCAACAGACTGGTTTCGTCCCCCAAGTCGGTACAGAACAGATGGCCGCCGAGCCATTGCAAGTACGCATGACGCGGACTGACATCAGGGTGGTCGAGCCGCAGGTCGCACGCGGGATCGCGACCGATCAGCAAAAACGGACGATCGAGACCGACGCGCGCGGGCTGAGCGACACCGGGTAACTCGACCAACAGTTGCACGCCTGTTCGGCCACCACACTCGCGAAAGAATCGTTCTCCCGCCGCGTCTCGCGCGAAGGAATCGAGGGCCGCCAAATCCAGATCGGTTTCGATGCTGGATGAGGTGAGCTGCCCCGATGCCGATGGCAAGTCCGTACCCGCGCTGCCAGGCGCGCCAGTGCTGACATCGACAGCAGGCAGTTCGGTTTGAAGCAGCATCAAGCGGCGGCGGCGTTGCAAGGCCATCGCGTCGCGCATGGTCGGGGTTCCCGCGAGACTGTGTTTCGTGGTGCGGGCCTCCGATCCGTCCGCAGCGCCCACCACGTGGAAGACTCTGCACCATGATTCGGGGTCTGTCAACTTGATGCGTTGAGGCAACACCGACCTGCGGCTCGGACTGCAACGATTGGCTCGGTCGAAAGGATTGGCCGAACTGGCACGCATCCCCTGAAACCCGCACCGTCAGCAAGAGAGTCCTGTCGTGCCGCTCTCCCGTCTTGATGTTTCACCCGTGCTCCCCTCGATGAAGAGCGTCGCGGGTTCATCTGCGCGGTCACGTCCAAAAAGAGTGCTCTTGCTGGCAAGTTCTGCCGAAGTCAGACGGGATCGACGAGGAGGATGTCGAGGCCGGCTGTCGTCGTAATCGAGTGGCGGGTGATCCGGTGAGCGTGCAGGAGGTGCCTCGGTTCAGGCTTGGCGGCGGGTCAGTCCTCATGACCGACCACTGCTCCTCTTTGAGGTGAAGTCATGCGACATTCTTCAATCATGCTGCTCAGTGGAGGAACTCTGGCGGTGGGGCTGATCGTCGGATTGAACCTCGGTTCGCCGGTGGTCACACGAACGGTCCATGCCGATCAGGCCGAGACCTCGACCACGGAGCGTCTCTACCGGGAACTCAATCAGGAGGGATCGACGCTGCAAGAGTGCAGCAATCTGTTGGCGAAGATCGCCGCCGTGTCTGCTCCGGCTGTCGTCCATATCCAAAGTGAACGTCGCATCCCCGGCAAAGGGAAGGAAGAGGAGACCGGCTCCGGAGTCATCATGACCAGCTCGAAGGCGAGCGGGTTCTTCGTCGTCACCAACGGACACGTCATCGACAAAACGGCTCTCGAAGCGATCTCAATCCATCTGCACGATGGCCGCGTCATTCAGCCCGAACGAGTCTGGGCCGACGACAAACCCGATGTCGCGGTGCTGAAGATCAACGTCCCCGACCTGCTGGCCGCCAAATGGGGAGACAGCCAGAAGCTGAGCATCGGCCACATGGTGCTGGCGATGGGCAGTCCGTTTGGACTGAGTCGCTCGGTCACGCTCGGCATCATCAGCGCGAAGGGTCGCCGCCAGTTGAAGCTCGGGCAGTCTGAGGTTCTTAACCAAGACTTCCTGCAAACGGATGCGGCGATCAATCCCGGCAACAGCGGTGGACCGTTGATCGACTTACACGGTCGCGTCATCGGCATCAACACGGCGATCGCGTCGTCCAGCGGTGGCAACGAAGGGATCGGCTTCAGCATCCCGAGTCATCTCGCCCAGCATGTGATGGATCAATTATTGGAGTTCGGCGTCGTGCATCGCGCGTGGATCGGCGTGAAGCTGGACGAGCGGTTCGACTCCAAAGTGGCCACCAAACTCAAGCTGACCCGCGTCCATGGGACGCGCGTGACAGAGGTCTTCCCGAACTCACCCGCTGCTCGTTCGGGCCTGCAATTCGACGACGTGGTGCTGAGCTTCGATGGCGTCGATGTGCAGGACCACGATCATCTCATCAACCTCGTCAGCCTCTCGCCGATCGCCAAGCGAATTCAAGTCGTCGTCTGGCGTGGCGGTCGGAAAACGTTGCTCACGATTATTCTGGCTGATCGCACCGAGATGCCGCCGACCAGCGATGCTCCGTCACCCCCCGAGTTCGGCACACCCGTTCGCACGATGGGTTTGACCGTCATGCCACTCGATGAGGATCTCGCCACAGAGTTGGGTTACGAACCCGAGACCCGCGGCTTGCTGATCTTGAAGGTCGATGCCGACAGTTCGCTCGGCCAACGTTTGGAGCCGAACGATGTCCTCGAAGCGATCGGCCGCACACCCGTCACCAGCTTGGACGATTTGGAGCAAGCTCTCGCAGAAACGGCCTCACGCGAATCGGTCGTGCTGCACGTTCATCGCGTCACCGACGATGACTCCCACGAACAACTCGTCGTCTGGCGACGGACTCCGTAAGGATCGGCGCCTCAATCAGTGTCGGCCTCAATCTGATGTTCGAGGTGAGCCGGGTGTCGTGAGGCCCCGGACTTTTCGACGAAGAACCCGGGGCCTCACGGCACCCGGCTCGCCAAATTTCGACGTTGTTAATGCGCCGGTCCGAAGCGGTGCCTGTCACTCGAACTGCAACTGGAGCGCGAGTTCTTTCACGCCCGTCATCGGGATCTCGTCGGTCTCGATCGAGCGACTGGAGCTGATGAAGACCGGTGCTTCGCGAGGCTCGTGTCCCGGCGTGGGCAAGCGGCCGTGGCTCCCTTTCACCGGCGATGCGTCCAGCCCGATGAGGTCCATGTAGTAGCGGAAGCCCCAGAATTTCTGAGCCAATCGCCGCGCGAGGCGGAGCTGCGGCAGTGACAACTTCGGGTCGATGAACAACTCCATCGGGTCGTAGCCCGGCTTGCGATGGATGTCGATCGTGCGCGCGTAGTCGGGCGCGACGGCGTCGTCCTCCCAGAAGTAATACGTGAACCACGAGTCCGGCGCGGCGACGACCACCAGTTCACCCGATCGCTCGTGGTCGAGACCAAACTGCCGCTGCTCGCTCCGGTCGAGGATCAGGTCCACTCCGTCGGTCTGCTGCAACAGCAACTTGATCGCCTTGATGTCGTCGGGGCGCTGAATGTAGACGTGAGCCACTTGATGATCGGCGACGGCGAACGCGCGCGACGCACCGCAGTCGAGCGTCTCCCAGCCAAGCGGCTCGCGACGCGCGGTGACGTAACCGTGTCGCCGCAGCACGCGATTGAGGTGCACGGGACGTGACACCGGCGTGATCGCGTACTCGGAGACGACGATCACCTCCGCCCCGATGCCGCGCGCCGCGTCGATGCACTTCCCCGCTTCGGCATCGACCAGACGGATGTCTTCCGCGATACGAGGATCGTTCGGACCCAGTCGTTGCAGGCTGTAGTCGAGATGGGGCAGATAGACCAGCGTGAGGCTCGGCCGGTGTTGCTGCATCACTTCGACAGCAGCGTCCGCGATCCAGCGCGAACTGCGGATGTCAGCCCCCGGTCCCCAAAAGCGATGCAACGGGAACACGCCGAGCTTCGCCTGCAACTCATCTCGCAAGCCAAACGGCTGACTGTACGAGTCAAAAACCTTGCGACCGTCGGCGGGATAACTCGGCCGAGGGGTCATCGACCAGTTCACGGTGGCGTACATGTTGTACCACCAGAACATCTTGGCCGTGGTGTAGGCCGAGTCGCGCCGCAACCCCGCGTCGTAGATGCGCTCGCCGCGTACGAGTCGGTTCGATTGCTTCCAGAACATCACTTCGGCGAGGTCTCGGAAATACCAGCCGTTCGCCACGATCCCGTGCTCGCGCGGCAACGTCCCGGTCAGTAGCGTCGCTTGGGCCGAGCATGTGACGGCCGGTAATACCGTCCCCATCGGTCGAGCAAAACCCTCCTCGGCCAACCTCTGCAAATGAGGCGTCTCCGGCCCGAGCATCTCGTGCGTGAGGCCCACCACATTGAGCAACAACAACGGTCGCGGCATGAACGTTCCCAAACTCAGGTGATCCAAATCCGACCCAGCGATCAGTCGCTGACGCTCACGAACGAGGCGTGCCGTGTGTACCTGATCGCACCGGCGCGATGCCAGCCCGGTGAGCGGGCTGAATGAACTCACGTTCAACAACCTGCGGACATCACGCCCGCAATGAAACGGCTTGACCACGAATTCAAAGAATCACAACTCAGGCAGCGCGCCTCAGGTTTACAGTCCACGCCCCGCTTCCTCCCTGCCGCGTCGATTTTGCCTTCACCACGGATTGAGTGAACGCGGCCATCTGGTATTGTTGCCGCCCCCCGGAGTGCTTCAGTCAGCCTCCCTCACCCAGTTCGAGTGACGCGATGGGGGCCGTTCAACACGTTTTAAAAGGAGAGAATCATGGGCAAGGGAAACAACAGCCAGAAGAACGACAAGAAGAACAAGAAGGACAAAAAGGACGCCAAGAAGCCCGAGATCAAGTCGGTCGTGAAAAAGGATTGAGGGTGGTTAACCTGCTCACACGTCAAACCTGTTGCTCGGAGCGTTGCTCTTCAACCGTTTGCCCTGCGGCGTCTCTCCGAGACGCCGCAGTCGTTTTCAGTCCCTGCATCTGCCAGGTCTTGCACGGAAACGTGAAGACC
>JAYVSP010000166.1:0-16459 GCA_043775215.1 Planctomyces sp.
CAACTAACCCGCCCGACAACCTCCGGGCGTTTTTTAACCACTCAGGTGGTCCCCTTTTAGACGCTCACGCTGGTCCCCTTTCTGACGCTCATCACCAGGCGGAGAGCCGGCTTGTCCAAATGAAGTAGTCCTGGCATTACTGATTGAACACGATCCCGCTTGAACCCAATGACGTGAACCAGATTCTGAACCCTTTGCAACTCTCCGACAACCAGTTGCTCATCCTGTTGGGTCCGTGAGGACTCAGTGGAGAGCGTTTTTCCAGTATCTAACGTTTGCCTAGTTGTTCCTCGCAACAAGGAGATTCCACCATGCCTATCAACTTCATTCCCAACGATCCGCTGGCCATCGCAGACGTCGCAATGCGACAGCAAAGCGCGCGGCCGAACCGACCGACAGCCCGCGCGGGGTTCAACTTTTTCGGCAGCGTGCCCCAGCAGGTGTTTCCAGTCGATACGTCGGACTTTCTGTTTTGGCAGTGCCGCGAGGCAGCTTTGGCGGCTATCGAGACGTGGGAGGGCCTCGCCGGAAACTTGGTCAGTTGGGCACGCTCCACCGATCCCAAAAAACTCGATCTGCTGATCGACTCCGACTTCTTCCCGGCAACGGACTCGCGACGTCTGAACGCCTTTTACGATGGGGAAGGCTTGAACTTTTTCATCTTCGACGACGGCACAAAGACCACACTTTCCGGGCAAAGTACCGATACCGTGTCGCACGAGACCGGTCATGCGCTGCTGGATGCTATCCGGCCGGATTTGTGGCAGACACCGTTCAGCGAGGTGTCGGCCTTTCACGAAGGATTCGCCGATTGCGTGGCGATTCTAACGGCGCTCTCCGACCGGCAGACGCGTCAGGCACTGCTGGCAGCCTCACCTAGCTTGGACACGGCCAACTTCGTGGATGCCGGTTCGGAATACCTCTCCGAGGCGATTCGACGCAACTTCGGCAACGTGTCTCCGTCGAAGCCGCGCCGCGCGTTGAACACCTTCAAATGGCAACTGCCCCAAACCTTGCCTCCCGGACAATTCCAAGATCCCCCGGAATTGCTGTCCCGCGAATTTCATAGCTTCAGCCGTGTGTTTACCGGCTGCTTCTACGATACTCTGCGATTCATCTTCACATCGCGCCCCACCCAGAACGAGACGGACCTGTTGGCGGCGGCCCAGATCACGGGCAAATTGCTCATCGCGGGGGCTCAGGCGGCACCGGAAATCGGGCGGTTCTTCCGCGCGGTGGGGCGTGGCATGGTCATGGCGGACCAGCAACAGAACGGCGGCGCCAATCGCCAACTCATTGGCGACGCATTCCGTGGACACAATATCGATCTCGGCACGGCCGCCATGTTGACCCCGACGGCCGCGCTGGCAGGACCGCCCCCCACGATTGCGAAGACGGCGACCAAGCTCGCCGCCGCGACAGCGCGCGACTTGAGAGAACGAATCCGCGCGCTGCCCGGCGCCAAGTTGGCCGTCAGTATGCGCGACATGTTCGGAACGCGGGTTGCCGAAACGATGCATCGCCGGGAAGTCGACTTGGGGCATTTGGACAAGCGGCTAAAGGGCGTGATCGCACTGGCCGCCGAGTCAGTGCTTGTTGGGTCTTCCGGCGCGCGGGCCGCCGTGTTGGGATCGCTGCCCGAACCGACAGCTACGGAATCCGAAGTCAGCGCGTTCGTCGAAACGCTGCTCGAAAACGATCGCATCGAACTGGAGCCGAAGGGCGCACGCGCGGCAACCGCGAAACGACCGGTGGCCACAACCCACGCCGTGCGCACCAAGGCCGGAAAGAAAGTGCTCACCCGACTCCGATTCTTCTGCTGATACCGCCACATAACTCAACACAATGTGAATCGCTGTCGTTTGAGGAGACGACGACCGTGTTTATCCACCTCAATCCGATGAGTGGCAACCTGCGGCGGGCGACCGGAACCCCTCTCCACTTGGCCGCTGGAAATGAGACTCTGCACGTGCGCGACGGCTTCGGCCCGATCTTCCGCTTCAGGCGCATCGATCGCGACCGAGGCCACGCGTCCTCGTGGGTCGAGTTGAACTTCGGCGTTGACGGGGAGTTGAACGTGAACATCCCGCAGTTCCCCCAGGGACGGATCGTCGAGACGAATCCACGTCTTGCCACGACAACGCAGCGGTTGGTCCGCCACACCAGTTTCACTGTGCGTAAGTTCCAAGTCATGCGTCGCCGCCAACCAGATTCTCAAGGCCTTCTTCAGGTTGGCATGCCGGCCAGGGGCCACCAGTCGGGCCACCAGCAACGGTGCCTCGGACCAATCGGTGAACGACGATCCCTCATTTGCACCCAAACCGAATTTCAGGACCGTCATGCCGAATTCCCGGCATTTGTCCAAGTGGTCCTGATTCTCCGTCACGAACAGGCATTCCTTCAAAGTCGCGGAGACGCCCGAACGTTGGATCGCGAGTTCGAAGATGCGGCGATCGGGCTTAAACACCCCCGCCCGCGAGGACAGTGTGATCCGCGATTCCAGCGGATCGAACAATGCGTCGAGCCCGGCACTCTTCAAAATCCGGAGGAACTCGAGTTCCAGCGCGATGATCTTCGCCTCCGTCGGTGGCGGCGCAGGCATGTCGAAATCAGACACCACACCCAAGACCAGCGCGTCCCCCGTGGCCGTCTCGAATTCCGAAATGGTCGCCAGCGCGGCGTGGACGTGTGGCAGCGGTTGGTTGTCGTGAATCAGCGTTTCACCGACGTCGAACAAAGCCAATTTGATCATGGCGCACCTCCGAGAGACTCGGCCTATTGTACCAGATCGCGACTTTCCGTTGTTCCGGAGTCCCGCAATTTCGCCATCCGCGAGGATGAAGCACGACAAAACGCGAGACCTGACCTTTGCCAATGATCCGGGAGTTTTTCCGACGCGCATGCACAGACTTGAAGGGGCAACACCAATGGATGCTGGTGCATTACGACATGTGTTTGGACAAGACCGAAATAGTCCGGAGATCCATTCCGTTTCGCGATTTCAATTCGAGGGGGCTTTTCGGAGGCTTCCCGCAACCAAAGTGGATAGCTTCCATATTCCAGTCTAGCCGAGCAGGAAGAAAACAATGTCTCATGACGTCTTCTCCGTGAAGCTGCTTGCGAGTGGCCTTGCTCGTCCCGTGTTTGTGGCTGCGCCGCCCGGAGACACCAAGCGGTTGTTCATCATCGAGCAGCGTGGGCAAATTCGCATTCTGGATCTGACCGCGTCGCCGCCGGCGCTGAATCCCGAACCGTTTCTAAAGCTGACGGGCCTGGCGTCGGGGAACGAGCAGGGACTGCTCGGTTTGGCCTTTCACCCGGACTTCAGTGGCAACGGTTTGCTCTACGTCAACTTCACCGATGCGACTGGGATGACAGTGATCCGACGATTCAGTGTGTCGGCGACGAATCGCAACAAGGCCGATCCGAGCACTGGCCAAAATGTCATAACGGTGCCGCAGCCGTTCGCCAATCACAACGGCGGCTGGCTCGCGTTTGGGCCGGACAAGATGCTGTACGTTGCATTGGGCGATGGTGGGAGCGCGAACGATCCGTTCAACCACGCGCAAGACCTCGGTGAGTTGCTCGGCAAGTTGCTGCGAATTGATATCGATGGCGACGACTTCCCCGGCGACGCCGATCGCAACTACCGCATTCCGCTCGACAATCCCTTTCGCGCGACACCCGGCGCTCGGCCGGAGATTTGGGCGTACGGGCTGCGCAATCCGTGGCGCTGCGACTTCGATCGCAAGACCGGCGAGCTGTACATTGCGGACGTCGGTCAAGATGAGTGGGAGGAAATCAACGTTCAACCCGCTGGCCAGGGCGGGCGAAACTACGGCTGGCGCGTCAAGGAAGGCAAACACGAGACCGGCTTGGGTCCGGTGGCCGGCCTGCAACTGATCGATCCGATTCATGAATACGACCACAATCAGGGAATCGCGATTGTTGGTGGCTACGTCTACCGAGGATCTGCCATTTCCGACTTGGACGGCGCCTACCTGTTTGCCGACGCGACCGGGTCAATCTGGTCGTTGCGGCACGATGGCGCGCGAGTGACCGAGCTGCGCGACTTGCGCGCAGAACTGTTCGCCAACGGCGGTCCATCCGCGATCTCGTCGTTCGGCGAAGATGCATCGGGCGAGCTGTACATCGTCAATTTGATGCCGGGTGAGATTTACCAACTTGTGCCGCAGGCGATACCACTTGCGCGAGCCACAGCCGCCGTGGCGCAGCCGCAAGGCGGGCGGTATCGCCAACTGTCGTGGCACCGGCCGACGAACGCTCTTGCCCGCGCTGTCGCGGCGCTCGCGCCGGCCACAGCATTCGCCACGCCCGGTGCCGCGCTGCCTGTCGCGGCGCACCCCATCACCGCTGCGGTCCAGGCCATCGGCTTCCCGGAAGTTCCTGGTGTCTCGGCAGTCGAGGAAGCCCGTTTCTTGCTGCAAGCCGCTGCCGAAGTCGAGCATGCCTTGCTCGTTCGTTACCTCTATGCCATGTACTCGATCGATCCGTCCGGCGGCGCGGCGGCTCTCGCTTGGGTCAAGAAGATCCGCGACATCGCCAAAGAGGAGATGGGTCATCTCATCATGGTGCAAAACCTTCTGCTGGCGATCGGCGGCGAGCCGTACTTCGGCCGCGCGCTGCCCGCGTCGTTTCCGGCCAGCGGAGTTTGGGATCCGTTTCCGTTTCACCTCGAACCGCTCACGCTCGGATCGCTGGCGAAAAACGTCACGGCGGAAAGCCCGTTGCCCGAGCAATTGGGCGACGAGGTGCGTCAGCGTGCGGAGGCCGCATACCGCTTGGCGAATCTCGCGATCAGTGCGCCGCCGGGCGGCCCAACTCCTGCGCCGCCTCCAGTCGGAGTCAATCATGTGGGTGTTTTGTATGCCCGGCTGTACTGGCTCTTCCAGCCGAACGAAACACCGCAAGGTCCGTGGCTAATGCCGATGGGCCCATTTCCCAATCGGCACTTGCAACCCGCGGACTTCGTGGGGAACCTCGACCGGCAAGCTGGGACCGATGAAACGCAAGGCTCGAGTGAAGAGATGCATTTCAACGGAAAGATCTATGTGCGCGCGATTGCCACCGCCGCCGACGCGCTGGCCGCGCTCGCATTCATCGCCGCAGAAGGGGAAGGATGGACGATGGATCCCGCCCTGGAATCGCACTTCGAGCGATTCCTCGCGATCTTTGAAGAACAGGCGCGTTTGGGGAACGCCGGTTGGGAGCCGACGCTGCCCGTGCCAACCGATCCCGTCACCGGCGATTCGACGCTGCCCGAGCCCGCGGAGCACAGTCGCATCACGCATCCCAGTTCGCGAATGTGGGCCGAACTGTTTGACACACGTTACCAAATGCTCATCGGCGAGCTGTGGCTGGCCATGTTGCTCCGCCGAACTGATGTCGATCCGACGTCGAAGCGCAGCGACATATTTGGTCATGCGATCTACATCGAGATGAAACAAGCCATCGCCAGGATCGCTCGCAAGCTGGTCACGCTTCCGCGCAAGGCGGACGCCGCTGGCAGTGCGGCGCTTCGAACGGCAGGCCCGCCGTTCCGCCTGCCCGACCTGGCATCGTTGCCTTCGGATCTCGACGGTTGGCGGCAATTCCTCAATCAGCACATCGACTCCGCCGGCCAGTTGATGGCACAACTCGAATCGCCAGAAAACCCGATTCCGCTAACGCCCCCAGAGAAATCGCTGTTGAACAGCCTGCGAACGGCAGACACCGCGTTGAAGGCCGCGATCGAAGCATGATTGCCGGTCGAAACTGGCAACGGAAAACGTTCCACCGAAAATGAACTGCACGCTCTTTTCACAGGAGACGCACGATGCCCAATCTGATTTACAAGATCTTTCCCTCAATTGGCATCGCTCGGCTTGGCAATGCCGCCCCGGACACCCATTTCGTTGGGCCTGAGATTCCCGGCCGCTCAGCCGAACTTGACAGCACGCCGTTCCGTGACGCCGGCAAGATTCGTCCGCAGGGGGCTCGGTTTCGCGTCTTCGTATTCGACGCGAACAACCCACAGGCTGCCCCGCAGGAAGTCACGCTCGGTGGCGACGTCGTCGCCATCGAGTGGTCGGTTCACTTGGCGAACAAGAAGGCGTTTTGGCACAACTTCGCAGGACGAGTCGGCGAGACGTCGCCCTACCCGTCCGACTCGTTGCGGAACTTTAAGGCGGGTGAAACGGCTGCCGCGCGGCGAAAACGTCTGATCGTCGATCCACTGCCGCGCACACTCAATGCATCCGGCGCGTCGGGCAGCCTGGCGGTCACCAAGGGCAACTCGGCGAATCCCGCCGCGGAGACCTGGCCCGGACCGTTCGCCGATGGTCGAGAAATCACTCGGCTTGGAACACTGTTCGTCAACGCTGACGGATTTCTCACGGTCGTTGGTGCCGAAGGAATCTCCGGAACCGTGGACAACAGCCCGTTGCCGCACTACGCGAACAATAATGGCTGGTTCGATGACAGTGCGGACGGGCCAGTGCATGCGACGCTGCAGTTCAGCGATGGCACTTCCAAATCCGCCGAGGCTGCTTGGGCGATCGTGGGACCGCCGCGGTTCGCGCCATCGATCGATTGTGTTGTCACCATGTACGACGCCGTCTTCGACGTGGCCGTCAGGCACCACAATTTTCGTCCGGCCCTGTTCGATTCGGCGACGCAAAAATTCCGAACCGACTATGAACCGTCATTCACGGACGAGGTTTATCCGATTCTCCGGTCCGCGGAATTGGTGAAATGGCTGCTCGCGGAAGCGGACGGCACGCCGGTCGATGGCCACCACGGCTGGAACTACGCGAAACTTGGCACCAAACCATTTCCCGGCGGGCCCACTTCGCCAGCGATCATTTTCAATCGGCTTCGCAAACCTTCCGAGTGGCACACTCAGGTACCGGGCCGCCGCATGCCACGTCTTCATGGCGACGCGGGCGAGAACAGCAGCTTCTTGACGCTGACGGAGACGCAGTACTTCATCCTGTCGCAATGGAAAGACGGCAATTTTAACCCGGGGGGCGTGCCTTCGACTCCACCCGCGACAACCACTATCACGCCGACCGGGCTCACCCGTGCAGCTTTGGACAACTCCGTCGGCGGCGCGTTCTTTCCCGGCATCGAAGCCGGCTGGATCCTGCGCGACCCACGCATCTACTTGCCAAATGATCCATTCCGCATCCGCGTGCTCGACAGCGGTCACGAGTCCGATGTGACGGGCCTCACGCCAGGCAGCGCCACCATGCGGTCCGCGATTCCCTGGCAAGCTGACTTCAACGATTGCCAAGACCAATGGTGGCCCAGCCATCGGCCCACCGACGTGCTCGTGGGAACGACTGGTACTCAGCCCGAACGATGGGCGCGCAACATCGGCGAGAATGCATCGCCCCCGATCGCCCACAAGCACATGGTTGACAAGTGGCAGCAACTGGAATTCGTCCTAAGCGTCGCGGGGAACGGCCAGCCGCCGTTTGCCGAGATCCAGGGAGGCGGACCTGCTGGCGGTCCGATCGCATGATCACAAGTAAATGCGCCGAAGTAGGATGTTCGCCGCACTGGGTGTCGAGGCCATGCATGTCCAACAGGCCGTAACCGGAATTGGCGAAGTGGTGTGTTCTAATCACGACACGGAGAGCAAGCATGTCCATTCGCTGGATCTATCCCAAGAAAATCGTGTCTCGTGTGAAACTCAAAGCGGCGGCTGCGGCGGCACGCGGGACACGCCGTGGCGGCGCGGCCGCGGCGCGGGCGCCAGCGGCGGCTGCTGCGGCTGCGGATTGGGGCGCGATGTGGTTGTTGGCGACGATGAACGCCGGGCTGCCCGTGCATGATCCGCCGCTGTCGGTACGAGACGAAGCCATCTTCCTGCTGCATACGGCCGCCGAGATCGAACATGCCCTGCTCGTGCAGTATCTCTACGCGGCGTTCTCGCTGAAGTCCGCTACGGATGATCCCGCCCACAGCACGGAACTCAAACGCTGGTACGGGATGTTGACGACGATTGCCAAGGAGGAGATGGGCCACCTGATGACGGTTCAGAACCTGCTCATTCTTCTAGGGGCACCGGTGAATTTCGAACGCGAGGACTTGCCATTTCGTTCGAAGCTGTACCCGTTTCATTTTCGGCTCGAACCGGTCACGAAGGACTCGCTAGCGAAATACGTGCTCACAGAGATGCCGGAGGATCCGAACAACGAATTGCTCACTCGCAAAGAAAAAAAGGATCTGCGCCAGCGGGCCAAGTTCGTCGAGGCCGGCACCGTTAACCGTGTCGGTGCGCTGTACGTCAAGTTGTTGATCCTGTTCTCGCCGCGCGGCGATACGGCAATCGAGTCTGTGCGGGCGATGGTCGCCGGCGGCGAGATCGCGGCCGAGTTTGAGCGGCTGCTCGACGATGCGGACTTCCTGCCGGAGAACTCGCCGGCGCTCAGTCTGCAAGGGCCCGAACGCGTTTGGGCTCTGCAAGGCACGGGTATCAATATTTTGGTTCCCGCGGTGACGACTCGTGCCCAGGCGGTCGCCGCGCTCAGGCTGATCATGGCCCAGGGCGAAGCCGGACACGGGACGCCCGAAGGAGAAGAGTCGCACTTCCAACGGTTTTGGAAAATCTTCGGCGAATTTCCCGAAACGAATCCCAAGTTCGGTAAGAAAGGCTGGTCGGCGACTCGGCCGGTGCCCGTCGATCCGAACACGCTTTCGCTTCCCCCTCGTCCCATGCGGCGCGGGAACATCTCGAACGACCGCTCCCGCAAGTGGGCGAAGTTGTTCAACATTCGATACCGCATGTTGCTCGACGTTTTGGCACAGTACCTCCAGATAACACCGATCAACGCCACGCCAGCCAACTCTACACAGTTTACAGAGAAGCGGGCCTATCTGGAGGGCAAGGCCCTCACGGAGATGTTTGCCCTTTCGAGCTTGGCACCGGCCTTGACCGGCCTGCCGCGGAGAGCCCAGCGTCTCCCTGGCACGGCGGGACCACCCTTCGAGTTGCCGGATTCCCTCGGCCTCCCCGGCCGTGACGAAGAACGCTGGCGTTGGCATTTACAACGGCATCAAGAATTCGACGCGCTCGCCGACGAGTTGCTACCGAACGAGTCACCGGAGAACCAGCGCGTCCTGAATCGGCTCAAGCTTTCCGATCCAGACAAGGACCAAATGACGCGGTATGCCGGTATCGTTTCTAGCGGTGGCGGCGGGTCTGCGGCAACGAGTTTCGCGCGAGACATTCGTCCGCTGTTTCGACCCGTGGACATTCAGCACATGCAATTCGCCTTCGACCTCAGCAGCTACGACGACGTCAAGCAAAACAGCCAGGGAATACTGGCCCGTTTGAAGGGAATCGGCGGGCAGCGCATGCCTCCGCCCCCTGCGCCACCCTGGCCGCAGCCGCAGATTGATTTGTTTGACCATTGGATCCAAGAAGGACATCCCCAATAGTTCCATCTCCAGAAAAGGAATAACGCATGGCGAAGATCTACAAGATTCACCCCGCGATCGGCATTTCCCGTCTCGGCAACCATCCAGACAAATTCACCATCGGCCCGGAAATTCCAGGGGGACCGCCAGTCGAGTTCGTTTCTGGCAAGGAGAAACCGGTCAAAGCCTTCAAGGCCGAGCATCTCATCAAACGGCAGGGGGCGCGTTTCCGCATCTATGAGTACAACGACGAAGGGGGTGTTCTTCACCCCGTCCGAGAGATCACGGCGGCACTCTCCGACGTGACCAAGATCACTTGGATGGTTCGTCTGGTGAACCGCAAAGCCGCGGGTCTAAGAATCTTCGAGAAGGGCGACCGCAACCAAGGTGTTCCCAAGGACCGATTAATTATCGACTCCAACGCCACTCCGATCACGGGTGTCGGCTCCGGACCGATTCGTTTGCAAGGAACATTTCAGGCCACGCACATCAGCGCGGTCGGGGTTCCTTTGGGCGACCTGCGCACCGACGATGCGGGCCGGTTGATTGTTCTGGGGGGCTTCGGGAGAAGTTTTAGTCCCAAGGAGCGTGCCCTCCAGGGAACCTTCAACAACGATGACTGGTGTGATGACACTTCGGACGGCCCCATTACGGCGACCATCCAGTTCAAGAAGAAGTCGACTTCCATCCCCGTCGATGTGCCGGCGTGGGTCATTGTTGGCCCGACCGACTTCGCACCGCCGATCGCAAATATTATTAGTCTTTACGACATCGTCTATGACGTAGCGCATACCAAGTTCGGCGTCCATTACGATCCAGAACTGGCCACCGGCAAGATCTCGTTCACCCGTCATATCTACCCCATCTTGCGGCGTACGGTGAACCTGTACTGGGTTGATCTGTCCCTGGAGGGGGGGACACTCTCCAACGGACGGTGGCTTCTTCCTCGATCCCACCCAATTTGCTCTGCTTTCGAGCAACGATCCCGACCCCGCCTCTTCGTCGCGCAAACGCCGTGAAGCTGTCCTGCGCAGGGTGCGCAAGCCAGATGGCACCGGCGGCACCATGCCCAAATTGAATCCGGAGTTTGACACGGGACGTCGACCGCGGCTTACTGCTGTCCAGTATGAGATTCTGGAACGCTGGGCGAGAGGGGCGTTCGATTCTGACTGGACGGGTGCCCCGTCAGACGAACCGCCATCGTTGACACTCGCGAAGCGGGACATCGCGGACCAAACTTTCGCTTTGGACAAAGCGGCTCTCGACGCCTGTGTTGGCGCGTCGTTCTATCCTGGAATCGAGTCGCCGCGCATCATGCGCGACGACGCTGACATTTATGGGGACGTGCTGCGAGTGCGTGGAAATCTGGTTCCTGGAACGATCACACAGGGTCTGGCCGTCCCGTGGCAGACTGATTTTGCGGCGTGCGGGGAAGGTTGGTGGCCCGCTCAGCGCCCCAATGACGTGATGCGCAATGGTCAGCGAAAAGACTGGGACGAAAACTTGCACGACTGGATCAACGACTGGCCGAAGTTGGGATTCATCAAGGCCACGGGAGGCGATCCCCCGTTTGCGGAAGTAGAACGTGATGTCTGACTCGTACTGGTTCGATGCTGTGATTCTGGGCGGCGGGCCGGCGGGAACTTCCGCCGCCCTCGGCTTGGTGCGTACCGGGCGAACTGTAGCGGTGTTGGAGCGCAGCCATTATGAAGTCGCGCGCGTCGGCGAAACGTTGCCCCCGCAGACACGGACGCAGTTGGCGGAGCTCGGTGTTTGGGAGCGATTTCTTGCCGCCGGCCATTTGCCGTCTCCGGGCATTGTCTCCGTGTGGGGCGATGACGAACCGTACGAGAACGACTTCCTGTTCAACCCATATGGCAATGGCTGGCACATCGATCGGCGGTGCTTTGATGAGATGCTGGCCGAGGCTGCGGAGGACGCCGGAGCGAGCGTGTATCGATGTGTTCAGTTGCACTCCTGCGTCGACGATCCTTCTGGCGTTTGGCAGATCGAGGCGGATGTGAACGGCGAACCTCTGCGGCTTCGGGCGGACTTCGTGGTGGATGCGACAGGCCGGGCGTCCTGGTTGGCGCAGCGGCACGCGGCCAAGCGAATCGTCGTCGACCGGCTGATTGGCCTGGTGGCGTTCATGCGGGCCGACCGGCTGGAATTGAGCCGCGACTCGCGTACTTTGCTGGAGGCTGGCGAAGAGGGCTGGTGGTATTCGGCGTGGCTGCCGCAGGGTCGGCTGGTGGTGGCTTACATGACGGATGCCGATCTGCTGCCTCGCGGCGGAAAACTTGACGACCAATTTCAGGAGCGGCTGACGGATACGGTCCACACGCGACACCGGGTCGAGTCCAGTGTCTTGGAAGCCAGTCCGCGTCTGGTGGGAGCCAACAGTTATCGCCTGGATCGCTTTGCCGGGCAGAATTGGCTGGCTGTGGGTGACGCGGCGATGGCGTTCGATCCACTTTCATCCCAGGGCATCTTCAAAGCGCTGGAATCGGGATTGGCCGCCGCCCAAGCAATCGTGGATTCCCGTCAAGGCAACCGACAGGCACTCCACAACTATGGACTCCACGTCGAGCAGAGTTTCAAGGATTACTGGCAGATGCGAAACCACTACTACGCTCAGGAACGGCGCTGGCCTGCCTCCCCCTTCTGGCAACGTCGGCAGCACGCGGCACGAGAAGACCCGGAGGAAGAGATTGTCGTTCGGACCGGTCAGCAATTCGACCTGACGCCGAACCATGAGAGGCAGTTGCCAGACCCCGTAGTCTGACTCTCTGAGTCGGGTACTTTTCTCGAAGACCCCGACTCGGACAGTCAGGCTACGATCCATCAATGACAGACTGAGCCGGTTCCAAGCACTCGCGGAGATCAACCCGTTCGATGACGAGTACATCGACCAACACGCACCGCCATATACGCGGTCCGACTTCCGCAAACGATTCTCGGACCATTTCATGATCCGCACCACGGTGCGAATCATCGCGGATGACGATCAGTGATCGACACTGTTGCCACTCGGAGCCACATCCACGATCTTCCGCACTCCTACTGGAATTGTTGGAGCAGTCAGAATGTGCGGAATTGCGGGAGCAGCTTGGTCGAACGGTGCCGCTCCCCTTTCGCCCGCGACTTTGGAGCGGATGACTTCGGCGATTCGGCACCGCGGCCCGGATGACGCGGGAATGTACTTCTCTGCCAGCGGTTCATCCTCGCCGACCGATTCCGTGGCTAACGAGTTCTCAATATCTTCGAGTGGTCCTCAGGCCGCGCTGGGATTTCGTCGTCTGTCGATCATTGACCTCAGCACCGGACATCAGCCGTTGTCCAACGAAGACGATTCCGTGTGGATCGTCTTCAACGGCGAAATCTACAACTACCGCGAGCTGCGCACCGACCTGGAAGCTCGCGGGCATCGTTTTCGCACCCAGACTGACACGGAGTGCATCGTGCATCTGTACGAAGAGCTCGGCTCTGAGTGCGTTCGTGACCTGCGCGGGATGTTCGCGTTCGCGATCTGGGACAACCGCCGCAAACGGCTGTTGCTGGCACGCGATCGCATCGGCAAGAAGCCGCTGTTTTATCGGCTGGATCGTGGTCAACTGACATTCGCCAGCGAACTGAAATCGCTGCTGCTGGTTCCAGACGCGCCGCGGAAAATGAATCTGCGTGCCATCGACTCGTTCCTGTGTTACCAGTACGTGCCGCATCCCGACTGCATTCTGGAAGGCTACCATAAGTTGTCTCCGGGACATGTCGCTGTGTTCGAGGACGGAAAGCTGGACGTGCGCCGGTACTGGCGGCCGCCGTTTGAGCCAGAGACAGAGGATTTGAAATCTCAAATCTCAAATTCCAAATCTCAAATTTCAGATTGGTCCGCCGATCGCTGGCGGCAAGAACTGCGACGTACTTTGACCGAAGCGGTTCGCTTGCGGATGCGCAGCGATGTGCCGTTGGGGGCGTTTTTGTCGGGAGGCATTGACTCGACGATTATCACTGGACTGATGCAGGAGCAATCGGATCGGCCGGTGCATTCTTTTTCGATCGGGTTCCCCGTCAAAGAATTTGACGAGCGGTCGTATGCGCGCGAGGCAGCCAAACATCTCGGCACCGAGCATCACGAACTGGTCGTCGAACCGAACGCTCTGGAGATCTTGCCGAAGCTGATCTGGCATTATGACGAACCGTTCGCTGACAGCTCGGCCATTCCGACAATGTATCTGGCCGAGATGACTCGGCGGCACGTGACCGTCGCGCTGTCGGGCGACGGCGGTGATGAGTTGTTCGCCGGCTATGAACGGTATCAAGCCGTGAGGCTCGCCGCGCGCGTTGACCGTTTGCCGACAGCGTTGAAGAAATTACTGACCGCGCAGCTCTGGCAAAAGCTCCCGTCGGGAGCCGGGAAGAATTCCCTGTTGCGTCGCGGGAAACGGTTTCTCGCGGCGCTCGGCGAGCCGCCAGAAAAACGGTATCTGAGATGGGTGGGCATCTTTGAAGAGTGTCAGCGCCGCGAGCTTTACCGGCCGGAATTCGCACGCGCGCTGGGCGATCATGATCCGGGAGAGTTCCTACGAGATGCTTATGCGGCATGTCCCAGCCGCGACTTCGTCACGCGCACGACCTGTACCGACATCCTGACGTACCTGCCCTGCGACATTCTCACGAAAGTGGACATCGCCAGCATGGCCCTCAGTCTGGAATGCCGTAGCCCATTTCTCGATCAACAGGTGGTTGAACTCGCCGCACGCATGCCGATCGAACTGAAACTGCACGGCCGGCAAGGTAAGCAGGTCTTGATTGACACGTTCGCCGACTTGTTGCCGCCATCGATTCGGCATCGCCGCAAAATGGGCTTCGGCGTCCCGCTGCCGAATTGGTTTCGCGGCGAACTGCAACCGTTTTTGCGAGACGTCCTGTTCGATTCCCGCACGCTGGCTCGCGGCTTCTTCGAGCCTTCCGCCGTGCAACGTCTGTTCGACGAACATGTGCAGGCCAAGACAGACCACGCGCATCGCTTGTGGGCGTTGCTCTGCCTCGAACTGTGGCAACGCATGTATCTCGATTCCCCAGATCCTCCCGCGACTTGCCCGACTCAATTGGGTGTTTCGCAGTCGTCAGCCGCAACCGAACAATTTGTCCGGACTGGCGAAAGATGAAGGGCAAAAAATGAACACAGGCGGTGCAGCCGCTTTGTCCGATTTTCCGCCCTCCATTTTTTGCCTGCGGCTCTTTTTGAATTTCTATGGAATGCCTGCTTTGATTTTTTACCCTGAGATTTTTTACCTTCATGCTCGGCAATGCGAAAACTTTTTACGGGAGGAATGTTGGAATGCACCCCGCCATTGAACAGGCCATGACTTTTCTCCTCGACCGGCACGACGTCCCGGAAGTCGTTTGCCGTGCGGCGGTGTCCGCGATCATGGACGGACATTGCGAAGAGGTTTCGATTGCCGCGTTTCTGACGGCACTGCGCGTCAAGGGCGAAGCAGTCGACGAGATTGTGGGAGCGGCTCGCGCGATGAGCGAACGGGCGGAGCGAGTGCCGACTCGCCGCACGGGATTGCTCGATACGTGCGGCACGGGTGGTGATGAGCAGCGGACTTTGAACATCAGCACGGCCACCGCCTTTGTCGCCGCCGCCTGCGGAGTTCCAGTGGCCAAGCATGGCAATCGCAGCGTGTCGAGCAGTTCTGGGTCGGCCGATGTGCTCGAAGCGCTGGGAGTTTGCACGCAACTGACACCGGCTCAGATCGGCCGTTGTCTTGACGAAGTCGGCATCGGCTTTTGCTTTGCTCCGGTCTTTCATGGAGCGATGCGACATGCGGTTCCGGTTCGCAAGGCGCTTCGATTTCGTACCTTGTTCAACCTGCTTGGCCCGCTAACGAATCCTGCAAATGCCGAATTCCAGTTGCTCGGAGCCTCGCGCATCATGACGGCGGAAAAACTAGCACAAGCGTCGGCAAAGTTGGGCCGGCAGCGAGTGCTTGTCGTCTGCGGACATGATCAGCTCGACGAAGTCAGTCTCTGGGGCGAGACGACGGTCTTTGAAGTAGTCGCAGGCAACGTCGGTCGTCGGACATGGTCAGCGGCAACGTTCGGACTTTCGGAATGCCATGTGGAAGAATTGCAAGTCAGTTCGGCGACCGAAAGCGCTGCTCGTGTTCGAGCTGTTTTTGGCGGTGAGCTGGGTCCGGCTCGCGACATTATCGTGGCGAATGCTGCTGCCGCTCTGATCGCATCGGAAGCGGAAACCGATCCCCGCGCGGCTGCCGACCGCGCGGCCGCGGCCATTCGCTCCGGTCAAGCCGCCGAAACGCTCACGAAATTCGCCGAGTTCACTCGCTCACTCTCGGAGTGACTTTCCCCCACCGACCCCGCGTCGGTGGTGAAATGCCTTGTGGCTACGTGATGCCTCGCAGACGATCTGAATGATCCGGTAGCGACAAGGCATTTCCAGGTCGACGCTGTCGATTGATAGCGCGAGCGTGCAGACGATCACGATCCGGTAGCGACAAGGCATTTCACCACCGACACGGGGTCGGTGGGGAAAAGGGAATGTGTGTGGCGTCGCTTGAGTTGCCGCGTCGCACTCCTAATAATCCAAAATCCTGCATTCGCCATCGGACGACATGAGGCGGGATTCCAGGTTCTTCCCAAGCGGAAAGCGTTGCGGAACAAGCTATGGGCGCGTGGTTTCGAAATGTGTGGTTCGCTGTTTCGACCGTGATCAAAGGGATGTTCGTCACGATTCTGACGATGCTCAAAACATATCAGCGGCGGACGTTTACTGAAGTCTTCGAGTACCCCGAAGTCCCGGTTCCCGTGAAGGCCCGGTATCGCGGCTTCCACCGCTTTGATCTGACGACCTGCATCGGCTGTGAAAAGTGCGCGGTGGCCTGTCCGGTCGACTGCATCTACATCGAGAAAGTCAAAAGCCCGGTCGGCAAGGGCTTCCGCATTGATGGTTTCGCAATCGATTACACGAAGTGCATGTTTTGTGCTCTGTGTGTCGAGCCCTGTC
>JAYVSP010000167.1:0-4015 GCA_043775215.1 Planctomyces sp.
CCAACTAACCCGCCCGACAACCTCCGGGCGTTTTTTAACCACTCAGGTGGTCCCCTTTTAGACGCTCACGCTGGTCCCCTTTCTGACGCTCATCACCACCTGAAGAACTTGCTGACGTTGCTGGGAACGACGGGTCTCAAGATTCCGAAATATGTTGGAGAGGCGGCGAAACTCACGCCCTTCGCCGTTGTCACGCGTTACCCGGATTTGATTCGTCCGGTCTCGCCGCGCCAATGACAGCGTGCGATCCATATCGCCGAAGCGGTCCTGTTTTGGGCGGAACGGCTGGTTGATCCAAATTCGAGGAAGCGGAATACGAAATAGCGATCGCTCTGCACCCCCAGTTCCCCGCTGGCCCGCACGTGATTCTCGATCCTGCCATCCGGGCGGTTGAACCATCTGCTTGCGGCACCCAACACTCGTTCCTCAGGAGGTGGACAAACTGAGATGGAGTTGTTCTTTCAGACTACTGGAAAATTTGCCAGTCCGCCATCGCGGAGGTTGCGGACGCGGCCAGCGCGGCCTTCGACGCTCCCGATCCGACACCGGAGTTCATCGCAAAGGCCCCGCGGCCAGCGAGCTAGCTCGATCGGCGCGAGCAGCGCGGCTCGGACGAGTCACCGCGGCTGACGATGCGCGAAGCGTTGAATGCCACGCTGCGCGAACGACTGGCCAGCGATCCGCGAGTGTTTCTTCTCGGAGAGGACATCGAAGCCCCGAAAGGAGACGTATTTGGCGTGACGCGCGGACTGAGCACTGCGTTTCCGGGGCGCGTGCGGAACTCGGCGCTGTCGGAATCGACGATCGTCGGCACCTGCATCGGCCGCGCGTTGGCCGGTCAGCGGCCGGTGGCGTTCATTCAATTCGCCGATTTCCTGCCGCTGGCGTGGAACCAGATCGTTTCGGAATTGGGCAGCATGTACTGGCGCACGAACGGCGGCTGGCAGTGCCCGGTGATCGTCATGGTCACGTGCGGCGGCTACAAACCGGGGCTGGGCCCGTTCCATGCGCAGACGATGGCCGCGCACACGCCGGGCATTGATGTTGTGATGCCGTCCACTGCGGCGGACGCGGCCGGGTTACTCAACGCAGTCTTTGAGTCGGGACGGCCGACGTTGTTCTTTTACCCCAAGGCGTGTCTTAATCTGACTGGGCAGACGACGTCGGCCGATGTCGTCCGCCAGTTTGTCCCTCTGGGTTCGGCACGCGTGGTCTGTCCCGGCAGCGACGTTACGTTGGTGAGTTGGGGCGCGCCGCTGCAACAGTGTCGGCAGGCCGTGGAATTGTTGGCGTCCGCGAACATTCAGGTGGAATTGATCGATCTACGGTCGTTGTCTCCGTGGGATGAGTCCGCTGTGCTGCGGTCGGTTCGTCAGACGCGCCGCCTGGTGGTTGTTCATGAAGACAATGTGACGTGCGGGTTCGGCGCGGAAGTCCTCGCGCGAGTTGCGGAGCAATGCGACGTTCCCGTCACGATGCGCCGCCTTGCTCGGCCCGATGTCTATGTTCCCTGCCACTTCGGTTCGCAGTTGGAGGTCTTGCCGTCGTGCCGGTCCATCGTGACGACGATCGCGGATTTGTGCGGCTTCAATGTCCGTTGGTCGACGCCGCCCGCCGAGCATTCGGGACTGACCGCCATTCACACAATTGGTTCGGGACCGGCGGACGAGTCGGTGGTGGTGGTCGCGCTGAACGTTCGCGAAGGCGACCGGGTCTCGCTCGGTGACGTGGTTGCCGAGCTGGAAGCCTCGAAGTCGGTCATCGAGTTGGCGGCCACCATTTCCGGAACCGTCGAACAAGTCTTGGTCCGCAACGGAGACACCGTGCTTGTGGGCCAGCCAGTGTTGATGGTCCGCACGTCGGATGCGGAAGTTGACTCGCGACCCAAGCCCGTCACCAAGGAAATCCTCGGTCAACCAATCTTCGAACGTCGCACGGGCGAATGTGGCACGATCGCCCCAGAGGTCATCGCCAATGCAGCGACGAAGGGCACCACGCCATCGACGAACGAACCGCAAAAGTATGCGGAAAGCGAGGGAGACATTTCAATGCACCTCTCAGCCAAGATCTATCTGTCTCGTCCGGCGTGCGCGCTGGGCAGCCGAGTGGTCACCACTGCTGAACTGGCGGCGAACATTCCCGGTTGGACGGCCGACGAAGCGCTCAAACGAACCGGCGTGGAGACACGGAATTGGATTGGCGAGAACGAAGATACGGTCTCGCTGGCCATCGCCGCCACAAGCCGTTTGTTAGATCGGCTTGGAAACAATCTGCCGCCGATTTCCTTGATTGCGTGCAGCACGACCTCGCCGAAAGACGCAACGCCTTCCGTCGCCTGTCAGGTGGCGACCACATTCGCGGATCGACTTGTCCTCTCGCCAAATTTTTATGCCTATGACTTCAACGCGGCATGCAGCGGCTACCTGTATGGACTGCGTCTGGCGTGGGATCATTTGCAGTCAGACTCCGACTCGGCGGTCCTTCTTTTGACGTCTGAAGGGATCTCGCCAATCGTCAACCGAGAAGATGCGACGACGTGCTTTCTATTCGGCGACGCGGCCTCCGCGACCCTGATCGTAAACAGCCAGCGTAGGAATTGTACGTTGGCAATGTCTCGGCCCCATTGCGTTGCGACGCCCGATCCATCCCAGGCGATTTGGGGACCGTGCTCTGGAGCGCCCGGCTACATGACGATGGACGGGATCACCGTTGCTCGGACGGCGTACAAGGGAATGTCCAGTACCCTCCAGCGCGCGGCCGTTGAGAGTGGAACCGACGTGAAACAACTCGCCGCGCTCCTGCCACATCCCGGCAGCAAGCGCATCCTGCAAAATGTCGCCGAGTTTCTCAAATTCAACACCGACCGGGTGTGGCACACGCTGGCGGACACGGGGAACACGTCCAGCACATCGATCCCCCTGGCTCTCGACCGTTTTTGGGAGCGGCTGGCATTGAACCAACCACTGGGCTTCACCGCGTTCGGTGCCGGCTTCACGTCTGCCGCCGCCATCGGACAACTCATCGGAGAACCACACCATGTCTGACGATTCCGTGCTGACGAAAAAACTGGCGGACTTACTCAACGAAATTTTGTGTGGAGCCGAAGTCGATCCCGCCAATCCAAACGCTCGCTTAGTCGAAGACTACGGCGCGAATTCGATGGACATTGTGGACATCGCTGAGCGCATCGAACGGCAATTCAAGATCATTGTCCCCAATGACCAAATCCCGAAGCTGCGGACGCTTGAAGACATCGTTGCCTACGTCCGGTCGCAACTGCCGACGTGATGCGGTTGCACCATCGGATGCGAAGTCTTGGACGTCACTCGAATGAGTTGATTCATGTCATGAATCTCGCAAACATGCAAGAAATCGACAAATCATTGGAAAACCAGTTCCTTGTTGGGATCGTAGGAGCGAATCTCAATCAGGCAATCGACGCAATTACACTGCTACCGCAACCGAGTGCAACGCAATTCCCCCGCAACCGCATCGGCGCCACACGTTTGCCACACGTTTCGAGCGGACACGAAAAAAGGACTTACACCGTCTCGGCGTAAGTCCTTTCGCAACACAATGCCCAGGACAGGAATCGAACCTGCACGTCCGTAAGGACACTAGCTCCTGAATCGACTTTGCCGAAACGTGTTGATAGGTGAAAAACGCCTATTTCTACGGTGTTTTTAGCCCTTTCAGAGTCTTCTCGTCAAGTATCACATCGTCTCATTTTGTGGCATTAAATCGTCATTTTTGGTTCGTTTCGTGGTACGAATCGTGGTAGAAGTCGGCTAGTTGTCACTGCCAACAGATAAAATCCACGACTCAGCGGCGGCAGGTCATCCCCCTGCCCGATGTCATCGCAACTCGCCACGGACGGGGCGGTCGGGGCACCGATCCTTGGTTGCTGGCCTGCGATGCGAACATCGTGCGGCGGCATTTGACGGTTGGTGAGAAGGCGATGTTTGGTCTTGCTTGGGAAGAATCAGAAAAGACGGAAGCGAAGAAGAGACAACAG
>JAYVSP010000168.1:0-3159 GCA_043775215.1 Planctomyces sp.
TTCAATCCGTGTTTCATCCGTGGCTTGAAAACTGGCCTCCCCGGAACACCGGAAGAGCCTTCTGTTTTTAGCCGCTGAACCCCAGCAATTGTCGTTTGAGGCAATCGTCCCAGCCATCCGCGTGCTGAGTGCGGTCGGTTTCACGGACAGTCCATCTCTTGAATCTGACACAGATCAGATCAATCTGGCCCAGATCAGAAAGGAGATCAAAAAACCGCCATGACTGTCAATAAAAAACGCCCGCTGTCATTCGTTGACAACGAGCGTTCTCAAATTGCCCGGCCAGGATTTGAACCTGGACTAAGTGATTCAGAGTCACTCGTGCTACCGTTACACCACCAGGCAGGATTTTCTTGAGGAGGGGGGAATATACGCACCTAACCCCTTGTCGCCAAGAGTGTCGGGGCGACTGAATGCAGAGTCGTTTTGTCTTTTGAGTGTCAGCGTGTGACCACGAAAGTCAGCGTTTGGTGCAACGGTTGGTGCAACCAGTGGTGCAACCAAAATTGTCGGCTTCCCATCCGTGCCCGTGGCTCGCATCGTCTGAGTATTCTTGATCGGCGACGAATCGAGCGGCAGCTTTGGCAACGCATCCAACGCCGAATGCACATCCAAGAGTCGCGGGTCGGTGTAGACGTTCGCCGTGAGCTTGGGATCGCTGTGACGCATCGCCGCTTGAGCGGTTCTCAACGGGACGCCCCCTACGCTCAACAACGTGCCGAATGAGGTTCGCAGAGCATGAACGTCGAGCACTCGGCCCCGGTCGTCTTTGTCGGCGATGCCCGCAGCCTTGAGGTCACGCTTCAGAATCTTCACCAATGTGTCAGGAACGACGAAGACGGGCGACGCGCCCAATGACTCGTCCGCGCGTCCCGCCGCGTCGGAAAGCCGCAACGTCGGCTTGGTGTCCCGTTGCTGTCGGTCGTCGAGCCAGTTCTGCAAGTCATCGGCCAAGTCTTGCCGCAAAGGAATCGAGTTGCCTTCGCGATTCTTTTCGTCAGCAGCGTTCAAAACGATGTGAGGATGCGAGCCGTCGAGTTGCAGTTGGTTCACTTGCAGCGCGGACAACTCTGATTTGCGGAGTCCAGTCAGGATCAAAGTCTTGTAGACCAGTGACCGCTCCCGGCCGAGCCATTCGAGTTTATCTTGCAACTCCGTGTTGTTTCTCAGTTGGTGGCGAGCACGCTCCGACGCCGCCGGAATGTCATCGAACTGGAGCGGCGCATAGTTCCAAGTCTTCCGCCCAGCATCAGCCGGCAAGTCCTTTTTCTTGGTAGGGACTCGGCCGAACTCAGCCAACGGACGCCAGCGAGCCACGAACAACAGCCGATTGAGTTCGACTTCGGTCATCGACCGCCGAACGCGGCGACGATCCGCCTTCTCGTTGGCCTTACTGAGTCCCGCGAACGGGTTGGCAATCAGTCGATCATTCTCGACGCACCAGTTGCAAAACGTGACCAGAGCTGTTTGGTAGGCGTTTTGTCATTCAGCGCTTCGATTCCGAGCGGACCAACCGTCTTTCAGACGCTTCACGATCCAACGCTCAAACGTCACTTTCTTCAAATCGCCAAGTCGCCGGAATTCGCATTGTTCGGCAAGACTCTTGAGGTATCGCTCCGTCTTGGCCCGATGATCGGCCGAGCAACCCTTCGCCTTCATCGACTCCGCGAAGACGCCAATGTGATCGGTAAGCGGCACCACCTGATGATCGGCGATGGCATCTTCCGCCGTCGTCATCACTCCCGACTTCACCAATTCTGCCCGTCGTTCCAATTCGCCAAGCACAGACCGCGCCGCCGTTTCGTCACGGCAACCGGTTGAGACTTCACGGACGATGCCGGCTCCGTCTCGGAATTTCGCCAGCCACGTCGGCGAGTCGGTGACGATCCGCTCCGCCCCATCGCGTCCGGTCGTCAGCTTCGCCGTGCGAGTCCGCTTGCCGGCTTTCCACCGAGCGAAGCGTTGTCCGCCCTTCGCGAAGATGTCCGCGCCGATCGGCAGCGGTCGCGTTGTTTGTTTGCGAAAGACGGTTCCCATCGTCATTTTCCTTTTCGCATCGGCTTGTTGGACGGCCCCAATTCCAAGCCGAAGAATTCGGCCAGTTTGTCGGCGGCGTCCAGGTGGATCGTGGATTCGCCACGAGCGAACTTCAAATTGACTTCTGAAAAAATCAATTAACTTCGTAGAATGGTTTTCCAAACCGTTCGCCCGGATTGGAAATCCAGGCTACGAAATCACGAAATCAATTTGTTGCTTCGGAAGTCAATTTGTGGTCAACTTTGGCTGTTGCGTTTATTTCGACGGACACGCTGTGTTGCGTTGTTCGATGAAAGAACCAAGCGGTTTCCTCTAGACCGAGAGTATCCCATGCTTGCAACTCCCAAAACTCGTCCGGGACAACGGGCGGTAAAACGCTCAAGCCAAAAGCCGAGAGCGACCACAGCGCCTGAATCACGACTTGGCAGTTTGCTCGCCGAAGGTGTGTCACCCACGATTCCGACTGAACAAGAAACAGAACTTGCTACGGAATCGAGTCGGCAACTGGCCACGATTCTCGGCAAGCGGCCCAAGAAAGTTCTGCCGATTCAAATTTCGACCGATGGCGGAAAAGGCGAGACGGTCGAGATTCCGTTATCGGCGTTCCGATTGCTGGCCGACATCCTGACTCAAATGGCGATGGGCAACGCCGTCTCGCTCATTCCGATCCATGCGGAACTGACGACTCAGGAGGCGGCCGATTTGCTCAACGTCTCTCGCCCCTATCTGGTGGACCTGTTGGAACAGGGCCAGATTCCGTTTCGCAAAGTGGGATCGCACCGGCGAATTCTCTATCAGGACTTGATGGCCTACAAACAGGACATCTCTCGCAAGCGGCTCAAGGCGTTGGAGGAGTTAGCGGCATTGAATCAGGAACTTGGCTTGGATTACTGATCGTGCGCAACGTCACTGCACTCTTCGATGCTTGCGTGCTGTATTCTGCTTCGTTGAGTGATCTTCTGATGAACTTGGTTGAAACCGGATTGTTCCGAGCCAAGTGGACCACGGAAATCCATCAAGAGTGGATCGACAGCCTGCTCAAAAACCGTCCCGATTTGTCGCGTTCAAAACTTGAGCGAAGGCGCGACCTGATGAACGCTCACGTCGATGGTTGCCTCGTCA
>JAYVSP010000169.1:0-5866 GCA_043775215.1 Planctomyces sp.
GCCACCTCTCGCGTAGCACTCACGTCACTACCGCGCGCACACCTCGCCTGACTCCGCGTCAGCCCGCGCCCTGCTGCGCACACATTGGACAGCTACCCGCGAAAAGACGGGGGTTTTGAATGCTGGGTGGTTGTTGAGCGGTATGAGTTGCAGAAAGGGGCTTGAAGGAAGTGGCGTCCTTCGCGTGAACTGGGGGTGTGTTAATTCCCATTTCACGGCTCACGGAAGGAGCGCCACGATGCAGGATGCCACAAAGGCTTGGAGTTGTTTGACAGGTTTGAAGTTGGTGGGGGTTGTTGGAACGCGGTCGCAGGATGGGGAGTTTTTGCGGCGGGTGCAGGAGGCTTGGGGGCAGGTCGCGCGGTCGGTCATCGTGGCGTTTGAGACAGGGGTCTCGGCACTGGCGATGCGGCAATGGGAACGGCAACTCCACGAGTCGTTGCGGGAAGTCGGGCGGTTGATCGTGGAGTTTGTCGTGAATCGCATCGAGCCGGAATCCACTCGGGAACTGCCGCCGGAAGTGCGGTTCGACGGGGAGTTTTACCGTCGCAAGAACCAGAAGTCGCCGCTGCGAAATTTGAGTGCACGTTTGGCCGCATCCGTTTGAAACGCAGTTTGTATCAGCCGTCCGAGTTGCCGGGGCCGTGTCTGTTTCCGCTGGAGCGGCAGTTGGGAATTCTGGCGGGAGTGGCCACTCCCGCGTTGGCGGATGAGGTGGCGCGTGCGGCGGCTGATCAACCGCAGCGGCAGGTCTTGGACTCGCTGCGAGAACGTCACGGCGTGTGCTGGAGTTGCCAAACGCTCCGCAAAGTGGTGGCGGCGGTGGATGAACTGTACACGCCGCAGCGGCAGGAGGCTCAAGTGGCGGCGGTGCTGGGTTGGCTGAAAGTGGCGAGCGCGTCACAGGGCCGCTATGCACCGGTGCTGAGTGTGGGCCGCGATGGCTGCATGCTGCCGATCGTCGCCCGCGATCGCTCTCAGGAAGGTTCGACGGCGACCGTGTCCGTGTACGACCGGAATCAGAAACGCTTGGGGACGGTGTATCTCGGCCAGATGCCGGAAGCGGAACAGGTCACGTTGAGCGCCTGCCTGACGCGGTTGCTGACCGAGGTGCTCACGCGCTGGGAGGGCTCGCGGCCGAAGCTGAACTACGTCACCGATTGCGGCCATCATCCCACCGCGTACTTCGAGACGGTGTTGTCGTGCATGCCCGATCCACGTCACCCGGAGAAACTGTTGTCGTGGGAGTGGATCGTGGACTACTACCACGCCTGCCAATATGTGACGCAGTTGGCCGAGGCCCTGTTCGGTCCGGGCCAGGCCGCCTTCGCCTGGGCCAAGGCGCAACGCGAAGTGCTCCAGACGGTGGAGGGTGGCGTGTTCCGGGTGCTCCGCAGTGCCGGAGCGTTGCTCAGCCGCCGCGGCCTGATCGGCAGCGCGGTGGACTATTGGAGCGCCTACAATTACCTCCGCAATCGGGCCGCGAAGATGAACTACGCCGAAGCCCGCCGCCGGGGCCGCCCCATCGGCAGCGGTGTCACGGAGGCCGCCTGCAAAACGCTGTTCACCCAACGCTTCAAACAGTCCGGCATGAAATGGACGATCGCTGGCGGCCAGCCCATCATCAACCTGCGAACCATCCACCTCAGTGGCCTGTGGCCCACCGTCCGCGACCGAGCCTGGGCATCTTATGAAATCCCCCAACCCACAACTCATACCCCAAAACCCCAGACAACCTCGCGAAAACTCCTCAAACTCGCGGTGTAGAACGGATCGCACCCGTAATGAGCGTGGTGTATTTAAGCAACAGGTTTCGGAATTGCCGATTGATCGCTCGATCCTGGAGATTGAAATGTGACGACCTTTCCAATTTCCAGATTGATCGCGCGAAGTTTTGAACGAAGCGTTAATCGAGACAAACCGAGCCTCTTGCTGGCCTGCGTTTGATTACCTTCCGCATGCTGCAATGTCCGGTGCAACACCAAGCGATCGAACTGTTCCAAAGCGCGGTGGTAGAGGTCTTGTTGTCCTTCAGCCAGCCATTGCTCGAACTGACTTCCCAAGTGTTCCCATCCTGGCTCCATGTTGGTTGGAGATGCTCGATTGGGCTTTCGATCGGCGAGTAATTCAACCGGTAAGAACTCTGGCAGCAGCACCAGACCGGATGATCGCAGCAAGGCTTCACGAATAACACTTTGCAACTCTCGTACATTTCCGGGCCAATCGTATTGCAGCAACAACTCCAGAGTCTCCGGAGCGATTGTTTGGACCGACGTCTCTAACTCGCGATTGAAGCGGAACAGGTAATAGTGAGCCAATTGCGGAATATCTTCGCGTCGGTCTCGCAACGGCGGGATTTGGATGGTCACGCCGCGCAACCGATAATACAGGTCTTTGCGAAAGCGTCGTTCTTCGATGAACGACTCAAGGTTCTGGTTTGTCGCGGCCAAGATACGAACATCGGCCTGAATCGTTTCGTTGCCACCCAAACGTTCGAACCGCTGCTCTTCCAGAACTCGTAGTAGTTTGGCTTGAGTCTCCGCAGCCATATCGCCCACTTCATCCAAGAACAGCGTTCCTCCGTGGCATTGTTCAAACTTGCCGATTCGCCGCCGGTCGGCTCCAGTGAATGAGCCCTTCTCATGTCCGAACAATTCACTTTCCAATAACGATTCGGGCAAAGCAGCGCAGTTGAGTGCCAAAAAGGGCTTTGAATTGCGGCGGCTGTGATGGTACAGCGCTCGGGCGACCAACTCTTTGCCAGTGCCGCTCTCTCCCAAAATGAGTACGTTGACATCTTGGCCAGCGACTCGGCCGATACTTTTTCCGACGTTCTGCATCGCCGCTCCACTGCCAACCAGTTGGTCCGGCAAATCATCCATTCGACTACCCGCTTGAACGAACGCGGGCACATGCATCAATCGGCTGATTTTGAAAGCCTGGCCGACAATCTGTTCGAGGTGCTCCAGATCAAGGGGTTTCACTAAGTAATCGTGAGCGCCGTGCTTCATTGCCTCGGCCGCCGTGTCCGCTGTTCCATGACCGGTGATGAAAATGACCAGACATTTGGGATCGTTTCGGCGCAGATCATGAAAGACCTCCAACCCTGACCGGTCTTCGAGCTTAATGTCCAGCAAGATCACGTCAGGTTTGTGTTCGATCGCGAGTCGCAGTCCTTTCTCTGCCGTCTGGGCCTCCATGGCATCGACGTTTTTCTCATCAAAGAGGTGAGCGATGATTTCAAACACTTCGGGCTCGTCATCGATGACCAGCAACTTAAACATGACCCTCTCCCTTCGTTTGTTGGTCCACCAAAAGGGCAATGGCGGAAGCTAATTCATCAGCCTCAATCGGCTTGGTGAGATGGATTTGAAATCCGGCCAAGAGAGCGCGACGCCGGTCCTCGGGTCGGGCATAAGCCGTCAAAGCAACTGCGGGCGTATCGCCGCCCTCCTCCGGTTGCAATGCACGCACTTTGCGGATCAGACTGTAGCCATCCTCATCGGGCATTTCGAGATCGCTGAGCAGCACATGCGGTCTGAGTTGTTGAACTGCGATGAATGCCTCAGGAGCGGACGCTGCGGTCGTTACTTGGACGCCATAAGTCGACAGAATCGTGCTGGCGAGTTCGCGTGCGCCGCGATCGTCATCGACGACGACGACTCGCAAGTCTTGCAGCGATTTGAAAAGCACGCTGGACGGGATCAACGTCGGAGCCCGACAAAGCTCGTCATTTTGCTCCGAGATCGCCGGGAGAATCACCCGAAACGTTGTGCCTTGGCCGACGCCGGCACTTTCCGCTTGGACCGTTCCCCCATGCAATTCGACGAATCGACGCACAATGGCCAGGCCAAGACCCAGGCCCTGATGCGTCCGCGTGCTGGAGCTTTCCAACTGACGAAAAGTATCAAACACATCAGGCAAGTAGGTGGCCTTGATGCCAATCCCTGTATCTCTCACCGTCAGTTCGATCTGAGAATTCCGATGATCGAGTTGGACTCGAACTAGACCCCCTGGGGGCGTGAATTTGATCGCATTGGAAAGTAAATTCCAGACGACTTGTTGCAAGCGATTCGGATCACCAAGAACCAAGACCGTCTTCGGGGCGAAAACCGTTTCGATCTTGATTCCCTTGGCTTCTGCTGCCGGCCGAATTGTCTCGATGGCGGCTTGGACAAATTCGACCACGCGAATAGGGCGGACGTCCAACTGCATCTTACCAGTGATGATGCGAGAGACGTCCAGCAAATCTTCGATCAAGCGTGCTTGAGCCTTGGCGCTAACTTCAATTGTCTCGACCGCACGGTTCCAACTCGTTTTATCTAACTTGCCGCTTCGGAGCAGTTGCGCCCAGCCGAGTATCGAATTCAAGGGGGTTCTAAGTTCATGCGAAACTGTGGCGAGGAATTCATCTTTCAGGCGATTCGTTTCGGCCAACTCTTGCACACGCTGTTGATGAGCATCTTCGCGTTCGGTGATGTCCCGCATTACGGCCGAAAAGCCGGTGATATCGCCTTGCTCATCGCGTAAGACCGCCACGGCAAGATCTGCCCAAAATTCCTCGCCATTCTTTTTCACACAGGCAATTTCGAGTTCGCACTTTCCTTCTCTGGCCGCGAGGTCCAAAGTTGTTTGGGGTTGCCTTTCTGTCTTCTGATGAGGCCCACAAATCAGACCGATCGGCTGATTGATGATCTCCGCGGCAAAGTATCCGCTCATCCGTTCGGCAGCGGGCGGCCAAGTGACGATGCGTCCTTGCGAATCCAGCAGCAGAATGGCGTAGTCTTGTACCCCATCAACTAACTGCCGATAGCGGCCCTCACTCTCGTCGAGGAGTTGCGAGGGCTGAGACGATCGACTGTGGACCGATGGCAGAGGCATGACACAGCGAAGCCTCCCTAGACGAACAAGCATGGCATCCGCATAACCCAATCTCGGCCATCATTGTGCGGTGTCCCAAAAGCAATCGCCAGGGACAAGCGGCAACGGCTGCTTCCAGGCAATGCGCTACACTTTTGGATAACACCGATTTCACAACTCTCGCGCAACATTGCCGACTCAGTCGCGACTCCCGCCTATGGAATCACAATCAAGACCGCGCCAACAAAAGTCTCGGTAGCGTGCCTTCATCCGAAGCGGAGCGGAATCTTCCGAGAAAGTGGGCTGAAACCCTCGCTACTTTGACTTTTGCCGGCTGCGCCAATTCAGGATTGTCGGTAGAAGCTGGCTGTCGGCGAATGGACATCAACGCCGCCAGTTCGATGCAAACCGCTCCGTCTCCGAACTGAATTGCTATTTGTTTTTGGGATAGTAGGTATCAACCTCGGTGGCCCATTGGGGATTGCCAAATTCGGGCCATGAGTCCTTGTTGAAACCTGGGGCGTTTTTGAGTCGTTCCTTGCTCACAGTAAGCACAAAGTGGAACTTTTCATCGCTATCTCGCTGCGACTGCAATGCGTGCCAGGGAATTGCAAACCATTTGTCGCCAATCCCCAGAAATCCTCCAAATGACAAGACGGCATACTTAGTCTGTCCCGTCGATGGATCCACGACAAAGTCTTCGATCTTGCCGAGATCATCGCCATTCGAATTTTTGACATTGACGCCAATGATCTTGCTTGCCCGCCAACTCGTATCCGTCGACGATGTGACTTTTTTCGCAGTTCTGGTCACGACGCTCTTGGCCGAGATTGCGGTCGCTGTCCCTTTGTCGATTGTGACGTCGACCATGTAACCACTTTTCAAATCGCCCAGCTTCGCCGCCTTGCCATCAAGAGTAATCTTGGTGCTATCAACAACGTCATGGGAGTGCTTGTTTTTGCCGTCCATGTCCGTCATGGTCAACTTGCCTTTGGCAGTTTCGACC
>JAYVSP010000170.1:0-3974 GCA_043775215.1 Planctomyces sp.
CAAACCCAGGGCGTTGCCCTGGGCTGCCGAGTCTTGGCCCGTTGGGCCAGAACCACACTCGCGATTCGTCCGGGGGCTGACGCCGGCGTCAGCCTTGCCACTCACTCACATGAACCCGAATTCGTAGTCTTGATGACGCACTAAATGACCGTGCGTGATTCGTGTCGATCCCAATCTGATCAGCCGGAATGCGTTAGCATCCGGTTCCGATCGGCGAAAACCGGACGCTAACGCGCGCTAACGCGTTCCGGCTGATGGTGCATCAAACATTGACAATCGACACGAATCACGCACGGTCATTTAGCGTCCGGTTCTCACCGCTCCGAACCGGACGCTAGCGCGTTCCGGCTGATCGGCTTGGATCAACACGAATCACGCACGGTCATTTAGTTGCCACGGCTAAACGATTGGGAGGCGACACCGAGCAATGCACCCTCCAGCAGGTGGCGTTCGAAGAAGGCTCCGACGGCTTCCAGTGGCTTGTACTGCAACACCAGATAGTCGCCGGGCTGCATCAGGACTCGTTCCTCGGGATGCCGTACCGCGCGATACAGGTCAATTTGAATGGGCACCTGTGTCCCGTTCGGCATCTGGCGGAGAATGATCGCTTGGCTGGCGCTGATGGTAACGTCTTGGTTCAAAGCAGTGACGCCTCCCGTGCCACGGTTCACGGAGGTTTGAGCGCGGGCTTGAGCGATCGCGATCGCTCCCAGCACGTCCAGGTCATAATCTCGCGGCAAGGTGTACTGGCCACCGCCGAGCAATCCGCCTGTGTAAAAAATTTCCGTGTCACGCGACTCGATGAAGACGATGTCGCCGTCCTCCAGCAGGATGTCCCGCTCGGTGAACTGCACTTGCTCGCCCGGTGCGAGTCGAACCGGAATCTTGGAGACGTTCTGATTGGCCAATGTGGGATCGCCGAATGTGGCGTGACCCATCCATGTCTCGGCGGATACTTCCGGCCAATCGCCGGCCGAGTGTGTCGGCGGCATACCGGCTAACGACTCTGGAGAAAGAGTTGACGCGCTCGGATCGATACTCGGATCAGTTCGGCCGGGCTCGAATGCCATCGGCGTGACACGTTTCGGTGACTCACCCTGTTCGTAGTCCAGCAGTGCCGATTGCAAACCGGTATTCCTGGGCTTCGCTGGAAATCGCGTTTGTGGTTCAGGGTCGGCCGCGGAATTCTGCTCGGCGTTCGGCGGCTGTGTCTGCGGGATTGGCGAACGACTGGGAACGGGAACTTCATTGGTTTTCGGATCGATCGGCGGCAACGGAAACGTGTCATTCGGAAGCGGGCTGAGTTGGAATCCCCCTTCGGGCATCGGTGGGATGGCCGGCGGTGGACACACGGGTGCGGCCCATGGATTCGCAGGAGACAGGCTCCAGCCGGAATCGGGGCCGGCCGGTTGGGGCCGAGAATTGGGATCGGCAATTGCACCCGAGCGGCGTCGACTGCGAATTACGTAGATCGTGTTTTCCGCATCCAGACCAGGGAGCCCGCCCGTTTCGGCCAAGGCGTGCAAGACGTCGTTCTTGTAGGCAGCCAAAGTCACGACCCGGCCGGTTCCGCGTTTCAATGCACCCAGATTGGCCATGCCGGGCTGAGCCATCATGGGGGTCTCGACCCCTTCTTGACGGATGACCAAAATACGATATTGCCGAGGTTTGTGAAGGATGACCCAGACACGCTCGTTGCCGGTTTGCAGAATCTTCCGGTCAACCGTGTATGCTCGACGGATCACGTCCTCGACCTCTTTGAGAGATAACCCGCGCACAGTGATCGCCTGAGGCAGTAGCGGCAGCGAGATCGTTCCGTCCGGCCGTACGGGGATCGGATAGCCCAGCGCGGGCGTCGCTTCTTCGCCTTGCATTGGCATGTTGATCGGCGGAAATTCGTTCGCCCTGGGAAGCACCCCTTCGATGTACACGGCCAAGACATCGCCGGAATCCAAGTGATAAATCCGCGGCACCGTTTGGCTGAGCAGCGACAAGTCGAGCGTCTTCTTGCCCGAGCGTGTCTGTGCCTTGACCTCGTTGGGAACGAAGCGCGCGGGAATCCCCTCAATGGGCCGAAACGCGGCGCAGCCAATCAAGCCGACTGCACCGCCAGCCAAGGCTCCGAAAGCGAGAGTTATTCTGAGCCAGCGTCGCACGAACTTGACGACGTCATTGCGTGTTATGCGGCACGATGTGGTCTCTAGTTGTTGGCGAATCACCGCGATGCTCCTTCCGAACGAGACGCGCTGGGACCGGTCTTCCACAGACGCCGCCAACGACTACTGAGCGGAGGCACCTTTTGTGGTGACACGCTGTTTTGCAGGACCTCGTTCTGCGGAACTGGGCTTTGAGGAGTGGTGCTCTGCGAAATCGTGCTCTGCGAAACAGTTGATCGAGAAGTCGAGTTCTCAGGAGTTGTGGAGGGCAAGGCAATTGATTGAGGAGTATCGAACAGCGGGACCGTGGTCAGAGGAATCGGGCTCGGCAAGTCGGTCGACTGCGGAGTCGTATTCTGTGGAATTGCGGTCTGCGGGATTGCGGTCTGCGGAAGTGCGTCCAGAGCAATTCCCTCCGGTGGCGGCGGGACGGATGGCGGCGGCGGGGCGGATGAAGAAATGCTGTGACCCTCTAATAACGGCGGTGATGACGGCGGGGACGTTATCGATGATGTTGCAGCCGTCGCATCAACACTGCTGGACAACGCTGGCGAATTGAAATTTGTTGACGGAACGTCTGTTGGCAGCGCGGTCATTCTCGGAGGTTGGCTGATCAGCACGGCATCTGTCTGTGGACTCACCGGCAGAGAATTCATCGGAGCATTAGTCGCCGGAGTCCCCGCGGTGGGCGTCGATAAAGCCGCTTCTTGAAGATTCATGCCTTGGGATGTCGGCGGCGAAGGGACGCTTTCGTATCGATTCGCAATGAAGGGATTCCAGGTGAGCGGACGCGTCGGGACGGACGTGCTCTCTGCAATCGGCGCCGCACTGAAGTTGCCACCGTTGGTTTGGGTCGTGGCCGGCAGGTCGTATCGCGGCACGGTCGTAGTCGGCGCCGCTTGAGCTTCTTCCAGCGCACCACATTTGGCGGAATTGGCTCCCGCCTGATAACCCGCGAACCAATCGCGAGCTTTGTCATGTCCCCACGAGGTTCGGTAGGGAGCCGTCCAATAGCGAGGCGGCGGAACCGTCGGCAATGCGCCGCTGCCGCCGTTTGCAATATCGATAAATGCCTGCTGGAAACCAAACTCGAAATCGGAGCTGACCTTCCCCGCAATCTGCTCCGCCAGTTCCTGATTCGCTCCGGCAACCGCTGCGAATTGGACCGACATGCGATCACGACAACCATCGGGGGCACCGTAGTGATAACACGGCCGATATCCGCGACGTGGTCCACTCCAGGCATAGTCCTGATGGTCAGAGAGCGATCCGTATTTCATGGGGCGGACGTCAAATCGGTCGATCCATGACGTATGACACCCTGTAAGTGTCATCGCACAACCGGTCGCCAGCGCCGTCAATATCCTTGGCCGTTTCACGTCCGCACCTTCCTTGGTGGGGTCAACTCATCTATCCGCCGCATCGCGCGGACAGAGCTTCGAGTACCCCTATCGGACGCGGACTTGCCAACCCAATCGGTTCTTCCCGCACCGTCGGTCAATCCGTTATTACCAGCAAGTCACATGGCGGCATTTCTTGCCCAGATTATCAACAGGGTGACACGAAGTGCCTGCTGACGTTCCAGGCAAGCGTATCTTCAAGGCTATGAATTCGGATTGTTGTGAGTGAGCGGCAAGGCGCTAGCCGGCGGCTAGCGCCGGCGTCAGCCCCCGGACGAATCGCGAGTGTGGTTCTGGCCCAACGGGCCAAGACTCGGCCGCCCAGGGCAACGCCCTGGGTTTGATGGCGTCGAAAACGGTAAGCCCTGAAGGGGCGAAACAACCGAACGAAAATGTGTCGCCCCTTCAGGGCTTTGGT
>JAYVSP010000171.1:0-6245 GCA_043775215.1 Planctomyces sp.
GTTCGGTTCGAATCAAACGAGTAAATGATTCGGTACTCGCCAACGCGGACGCGGTACAGTTCTTCCGCACCTTCCAGTTTCAACGAACCGCGCGGCAACGGCTCGTTCTGAAGTTCTTCGATCTTCCGCCAGATGCGAGCGACCACCGACTGCGGCAAGGCTCGCAGGTCTTTCTCGACCGACGGTTTGAGGATGACCTTAAAGGACGCCATTTTTCTTCAACCGTCGTTTCATGTCCTCAAGGCTGACTGGCTTCTCAGGACGCCGCTCTGCAACTACGGCCAAGTCGTGCAGATCCTCCATCAGCTTTTCGTACTGCTTGAGCGACAAGATCACGCCGGTTTTCTTCCCGCGAGCGTCCACGACGAATTGTTCCTGAGTGACCACAAGCATCTCCATGTTTTTAAGTTTGTTGCCCGATCGCCTTCACTGAAAGACAGACCGGGCAGGTGAAGACAAAAAATCGCGCTTCGTCGTGCCACCACTTTCGAGCATCCACAGGACTTTCTCGGCAAAGCCGGTCATCGTCCAGATGCCCGACGAAAAGCATTGATTGACCGCAGCAAGTAGGAGTTTCGTCGTCTTGAATCCAACGTGGCACTCGCAGACGCCGATAATCATCTTCCGTTGGAATTCTTACTGCTCGAAATGTTCGTCCTTGATCGAGGACTTCGAAAAAGATGTGACCGCACGATTCCGTCCAGTCTGGCTCATTGGGAATTTCGATGAAGTCATCCAGAACTGCGATTCCTGATCGCCCACGAATCACTACGAGAAATGCTTTCGCGACAACGTACTCGCCTTCAAGGTCATCAAGGCTTCGCGGAAGTCGAATTTCGCATTCTCGAAGTTCGCTCATTGCTCATCCCAATTCCGCCATCCGCTTGCAAATCGCCTCGGCCATTTCGCGAGTGCCGACGGCGGTGGGGTCGTTGCGGTCGGGCTTCATGTCATAGGTGACGTATTTGCCTTCTTCGATAATGCTGGCGACGGCTCGTTCGAGCTTCGCGGCGGCAGCGGCTTCGCCCATGTGTTCCAGCATCAGCTTGCCCGAGAGGATCAGCGCGGTCGGGTTGACCTTGTTCTGGCCTTTGTACTTCGGGGCCGAGCCGTGAGTCGCCTCGAAGATCGCCGAGTCCGGGCCGATGTTCGCGCCAGGAGCGACTCCCAAGCCGCCGACCAATCCCGCGCACAAGTCGCTGAGAATGTCGCCGTACAAGTTACCCATGACCAGCACATCGTATTGCTCTGGCTTCTGGACCAACTGCATGCACATGTTGTCGACGAGCCGCTCGATGTAGGTGATTCCCCCAGCGCTGGGAACTTTACCGGCGAGAGTCGGATCGGCGGTGACTCCCTCGGCGAGCTTCGAGTCTTCGAACTTCGCACCGAATGCCGTCGCCACCGATCGACTGACGTCGTACCACAAACCGTCAGTGAACTTCATGATGTTCGCTTTGCAGATCGACGTGACCGACTTCCGGCCGTATTTCACCGCGTAGTCGAAAGCGTAGCGGCTGATGTTCCGGCAGCCTTCGATGGACATCGGCTTGATGCTGACGCCCGTCGTTTGCAAGCCGGTCCCAATTTTCTTGCCGGTCGCGGCGGCGTTGATGAACTGAATCAACTCGGCGGTCTTTGGCTGACCGGCTTGAAATTCGACGCCGGCGTAAAGGTCTTCGGTGTTCTCGCGGACAATGAGCAGATCGACTTTGGTCTTGTCGAAGTACGACCGCACCCCTTTGTACGTTTTGCACGGCCGGACGCAGGCATAGAGGCCCAGTTCCTGGCGCAGTGCGACGTTGACGGACCGGAATCCCTTGCCGATCGGCGTGGTAATGGGAGCCTTCAAGCCGATCTGATTGGCTCGGATCGAGGCAAAGACGGAATCGGGAATCTTTCCCTGAGCCTCAATGACTTCGATGCCACAGGGTTGGACATCCCAGTCGATCTTAACGCCGGTGGCGTCAACACATTTGCGAGCGGCTTCAGCCAATTCCGGCCCCGTTCCATCGCCAGGGATCAATGTGACCTTGTGCATGAAAACCTCAACCTTTTTTGGATTTGTGTTGCAACGTTGTTTTGCGCGCGACGAGCACCGCCGCCGCTGTGGCCTTCGGATTCTCCGCAGAGGAAGGCCGCGCGGAACGTATCAGACGAGCCAAAAGCGGGCAAGGAACGAGTTTCAAAACGCACTACGCGCGGCTCGCCTGTGGTAAATGACCGTGCGTGATTCGTGTCGATCCCAATCTGATCAGCCGGAATGCGTTAGCATGCGTTAGCATCCGGTTTGGATCGGCGAAAACCGGACGCTAGCGCGTTCCGGCTGATTTCACTCAACGACCAACAGGTTTCAATCATGACACAACACACTTCAACCAACTCGGAACCCAACCACATCGGCTGCGCGGGCTTTCGATCCATGACGCGGCGACACGCCATTCAAGCGGGAGTCTGCGGGGCGCTGGGCTTGTCGATGGGGGATCTCTTCCGGCTGCAAGCTCAGGAAACGGCTTCGGTGGATAAGGGGAAGAAGCTCACGCCGAAGGCTTTGAGCGTGATTCAGATTCATTTGGGTGGAGGATTCCAGCAACAGGAGTCGCTGGATCCAAAGCCCGAAGCGCCGGTCGAAATTCGTGGCGGCTTCGGAGTCATCAAGACCAAGACGGGTGAAGTTTTCAGCGAGAATTTCCCGGAGACCGCGAAGATCGCCGACAAGCTCACGGTGTTGCGGAGCGTCGTCGGTCGCATTCCCGATCACGCGCTGGCGACCTATCACCTCTTCACCGGCTACATCCCTTCGACGGTGATGGACTATCCGCAGATGGGTTCCATCATCTCGCATGAGTTAGGACAGCGCGGTGAGCTGCCGCCGTATGTCGCGATTCCCAACAACCACTCGTTCGCGGGCGGAACCGGCTATCTGGCGAGTTCACATGCCCCGTTTGAACTCAACGCCGATCCCGGTCATCCAGGCTACAAGGTGCGAGACTTTTCGATTCCGAACGGTGTGTCGATGGAACGAGTCGCTCGACGCCAAACCGCGCGGCAAATCGTTGAAGATCGGCTCCGCGATCTGGAGTCTAATCCCGAACTGCTGAGCACGATGGATGGCTTCTACAAGCAAGCCTACACATTGCTCACGTCATCGCCGGCGCAGGCCGCTTTCACGCTGGATGGCGAGACGCCCGAAACGAAGCAACTCTACGGCACCGAGGTCACCGGACTGCGAGGGCCAGACAATCGCTTTCATCCCAAAGGACTCGCAGAGAAGTTGATCGTCGCTCGCAGGCTCGTCGCAACGGGCGTTCGTTTCGTGACCGTGAACTACGGCGCGTGGGATTGTCACGTCAACGTGCGATCGAATTGTCTCGACCAAATGCCCGCGCTCGATCACGGCATCGCGGGGTTGATCTCTGACCTTGAGCAACGCGGTTTGCTCGACACGACCATCGTGTGGCTCACTTCCGAGTTCGGTCGCACGCCGAAAGTGAACGGGACCGCCGGGCGCGATCATTACTCGCGCTGCTACTCGATGCTCGTCGCCGGGGGTGGCTTCAAGAAGGGTCTCAACTACGGCGCGAGCGATTCAACCGGTTCCGAACCGGCTCGCGACGCGCTGCCGTTGGAGAACCTGATCCACACGATCTATCACCAACTCGGCATCGACGCCGACCGTCGGCTGCTCGCCTTCGGCACACGGCCCATCGACATCATCAAAGGGAAGTTCGTGGAAGGGCTGGTGGGCTAATCCATGAAACACACCCTGCATTTCATGACGTTCGCGTGCGCGATTCTTGGCGTCGCTGCTGACGCGTTTGCCGCGCGGCCGCTGGGTTATTTCATCGAGCGAACTCAGCCTCGCACGGGACAGCGTGGGACGACCGTTGATGTCACAATCAGTGGGTTCGCTCAGCCGAAGCCCGAAGAGGTTGTCTTCTACGGTCCTGGTATTCGGGCGGTTGAAATCGAGCCGTTGCCGGATCTGCAATATCCGGTTGGACTGGCGCACGGTGGCCTCATCAAGGCGCAGATGCGGTGCAAGTTCGTGATCGACGCCGATTGCCCGGCGGGAGTGCATCCCTTCCGAGTTCGCTCGGCGACGGAGCTTTCCAGTCTCGGCACGTTTCATGTCACTCCCTTCCTGGTGATCGACGAGAACGAGAAGGGGAACTACGAAAACGACACGCTCGAAAAGGCGATGCCGGTCACGCCTAACATCAGCGTTCGAGGTCGTCTCGGAGGAGCCGCGCGCGGCGACGTTGATCTGTATCGAGTTCCTGCCGTGGCGGGACAACGCCTGTCGGTCGAGGTCGATCATGCGCAGATCAGCGACGTGCATTACGGCGACTCCGAAAACGATGCGATGGTTCGCATCCTTGATGAAGCCGGTCGTGAACTCGCGAGGAACGATGACAGCATGTTGCACCTTCAGGATCCGGTCCTGTCGGTGAAGCTGCCTCGTGACGGCGTCGCCTATGTCGAAGTGAAACGTCCGGTCGCGACCGGTGGTGACACCGCTTATGTCCTCCACATCGGAAACTTTCGACGTCCGTTGATCGCGTTTCCGGCCGGAGGTCAGGCCGGGCGCGATGAGCAGATTCGGTTCCTCGGCGACGCGCTTGGCGAGTTTTCCGAAACGATCTCCGTCCCCACGACCGCAGGCCCTTTCGGTTATTTCGGAGATGCGCCGTCATCGGTGCCGCTGCGATCGAGTCCTCATCCGAATGTCTTTGAAAATCCAAAATCGGGTGAGCCGCAAGTCGTTCAATTCCCCGCCGCGATCAACGGCATCATCACCGCGCCGGAAGAGGTGGACCGCTTCCGCTTCACGGCGAAGAAGGGCGAGCGGCTTCAGTTCCGCACGTTCGCCGCTGCGATCGGTTCGCCGATTGATGCCAAGCTCCTGCTGCGCTTGGTCGATGCCGACGGCAAGGCGGGTGCGATTGTCCTTGCGGTCGAAGACTCGAAGCTGCCCGAGCACGACATCTTCGGCACCGTCTTTCGCAGCGGCGGCGGCATGAGAGAAATTCTCGATCCGTCGATCGTTTGGGAATGCCCCGCTGACGGCGACTACCTCTTGGAAGTGAGCGATTCGAGTGACCAAGGCGGGCCGCTGGGTGTGTATCGCGTCGAGGTTACTCCGCCGCGAGACAGTCTCTTCGTTTATCTGCCCTCAGGGGAAACCGAAGCGGCGGGGATGTTGTCCGTGCATCAAGGCAGTTGCTTTACGAAAGTCTTCAGCCTCGCACCGGGACAGGGAAGTCAGTTTCAGGGTGAGCTGGAATTGATCGCTCATGGCCTGCCGCACGGAGTGCGTCTCGTCTCTGCTCGCGTTCCTGCCGGTGCGACGAACTGGCCGGTGCAGTTCATTGCCGATGCGTCTGCGAAACCGGGATGCGCCGCGATCACGTTTGAGGCTCGACCGGTCGATGCCGCGAAGAAACTCGAAACCATCACGCAGCAAAACATCCCGTTTATCTGTCATCCCGGTGGCGATGGTTGGCGAGTAGTGCAACTCGACCGCTTTATCTTGGCGGTCACTGATCCGCTTCCCTTCAGCGTCACGCTCACATCACCGCGCACGCCGTTGGTGCGCGGCGGCGAAGTGACGATCCCCGCGAAGATCATCCGCCAGCCGGGCTTCGATGGGCCGGTGTCGTTCCAAGTCAATTGGCTCCCCGAAGGCGTTGATAAGGGAGGCCCGGTGATCGTTCTCGCTGGCCAGAACGACGGCGAACTGCGTCTCTCGGCCGGACCAAATGCGAGGCTCGGTACATGGCGACTCGCGGTTACCGGCCAAGACGACACGCTCGACGAGACGGCGAACAACGGTGGCGGCTATTCGTTGTCCTCCGAAATGATCGACCTCACTGTCGCGGTCCCGTTCCTGGAACTCGCCAGCAAGCTGGAAAGCATCCGTCGCGGCGAGAAGAAGAAATTTGTCTGGACCGTGCAGCACAACAGCCCGCTCCCCGGCCCGGCGCAGGTGCGTTTGCTCGGACTGCCGACCGGCCTGCGTGTCATCGAGCCGCTTCCTTCGTTGACCCAAGACACCAAGGAGATCGCTTTCGAGATCGAAGCAACCGACGACGCCCTGCTCGGTCGCACGGGCGAATTGACATGTGCGGTCGTGTTCCGCGTCGGCGATCAAGAGATCGTCCAACGCACCGGCAAGGGCGCACTGCGGATCGATCCAAGACTCTAAAAGGACTGTCCAATCAGCCGGAACGCGCTAGCGTCCG
>JAYVSP010000172.1:0-3980 GCA_043775215.1 Planctomyces sp.
ATCACCACAGAGGCACGACGAAGCACAGAGAAACCGCAAAAACCATCCTGGTGGATTTCCAAGATACGAAACCGGAAGCTCAACCGCCGAAACCCGAAGAGCCGCGAACCCCTGCCCCGGCAAAGCGACCGTCGGTTCAGATCGTCACGGGACACACAGACTCGGTGTTGTCGGCAGTCTTCAGCCGCGATGGACGTCGAGTTCTCTCTGCGTCGCGCGATCAAACGGCTCGCGTTTGGGACAGCCGAACCGGACAAGCGGCAGGCGCCGGCTCGGCCCAGAACAATGTCTTGCCCGATAACGTGTTCGCCGAAGGGCACGAATACGATCTGCTGGCAATGAAGTTTTTTCCCGCCGGAGACCGCCTGCTGACCGGTGGATTTGACGGCACGATGCGCATCTGGGATGCACGTCTGAGTGCCGAGAACTCCGCCGGACGCGAAATTGCCGTGTTGCCGGAAACCAGCCTGTATGGCGTCGTGGACATCTCGCGGAACGGCGAGTGGATTCTGACCGCCGGTCGCCGCAACTCGGCCCAGTTGTGGAATACGGAAAGCGTGCTTGCCAGCCGCCATGCGCAACCGCAAAAGATTCTCGAAGGTCAGCACCGCTTTCGCGTCACGACCGTCGCGATCACTCCTGATTCGCAACGATTGCTCACCGCGGACCGCGAAGGCTACCTGGTGATCTGGGACGCCGAATCCGGCAAGGTGATTGGTCGCCAACGTGGCATGCATACCGGCGAAATCGTCAAGGCGGAGTTTCTCGGCGACGGTTCGCGTCTGTTGACCGCTGGAGTCGATCGCCGAGTAGTCTTGTGGCAGACCAGCGAGTCCGCAACGGGAGTCTCTTTTCGGAGCATCCGCCAATACAACCATGATGGAATGGTCGTGAATCTTGTCGTCAGTCCGAAGGGCGATCGTTTTTTCAGCGTCAGCCGCAATCCGCCTCATAAAGGAAAGACCGCAACGCCCGATTCCGGAGAAGAAACGAAGGTGTCGTTGTGGGACATCGAATCGGGCACCGAAAAAGCAATCGACCTTTCGGCCGGAATGACGCCGAGTAATTCGTCGCAGCACGGACGAGTTCCCGTCCCCGCTTGGGCCGCAGATGGACAGTTGGCCGTGATGACCACGACATCGGGAGCGATCGTGTTTGTCAACGCGAATACGGCTCGGATCACCCGCACCTTGCTCGTCGACAACACAGACGGCGCGGCCCGGCGCGCTCAGCCTTTCGCCGCGATATTGCGACCTGACGAACCGGTCCCAGAACACATCCTCACGCAAACGCACCACGCCGCAAACTTGTGGCGGCTGAAGGACGGAGTCAACTTGGTCAGTTTCCGTCCACAAGGCCCCGTCTTCTCTGCCGGGTATTCCGCGGACGGACGCTGGGTGGTGGCCGGCGGCCGATCGGTTCGCGTCATGGATGCCGACGAAAAGAGTCCGACATTCGGCCGCAATGTGTACAAGGTCGAGTACCCTCACGGCGGGATCGTCACCAGCGTGGAGTTTTCTCCCGTGCCGAATTCGCTTCGTTTCCTGACCACCAGCTACGATCAGACCGTGAAGATTTGGGAATGGCAGCCCGACCAGCACACCGCTCGCTTGGTCCACGAATTGACTGGTCATCAAGGAGCAGTTCATTTTGGCACTTGGTCGCCAGACGGCTCCCGCATCCTCACGGTCGGCGAAGACGCACTGCCGCGCATGTGGACTATCACGGGTGATGAACCCCCAAAGTCCATCGTCCTGCGACTCGACGCGCAGCCGGCGAACGCCGCGAACGCGAATCCACCGGCGGCTAGCGCCTTGCCGCTCAGCCAGCTCTGCGGAGCGTTCTCGTGGGACGGTCGCTTTGTCGCCGTCGGTGGCCGAGATGTCGCAACGGGCGAAAGCATCGGTTGGATATGGAACCTCGCCCCCGAAGGCGAAGCAGCGCCGCGCGTTCATGCGGTCATTCGCGGTCACGGCCTGGGAGGCATCAACTCGGTCGCCTTCTTGCCGGACGATGACCGACTCCTGACCGGCGGCGCCGACGGCACTGCTCGTCTGTGGGATTGGCAAAAAGACACGCCTCCCGAACCGAATGCCGCACCGAGCACCGGCGACTTCCTCATCTCGCTGGTCCGCTCCGGCGACGCCACGACGCATCGCGGCGCAGTGACCTCCGTCCGAGTCGCTCGCGACGGAACGATCGTCACCGCCAGTTCCGATGGCACCGTTATCATCTGGCCCAAAGCCGGCGACAGATGAACCGCCCGCAGGTTGTCCCCGCTCAGCGCGGCGACTCCAAGACCTCGCGCCACACCGAGGGAACGCCGCGATACGCCTGTTGATAGGTCATCTCCAGCGGCACTTCGACGTAAAAATCGGGATCGAGAAACAGCGGCATGTCTCGCAACGAGTCGCCAACCGCCAGCGGCTCGACGTAGCCTTCCGGCAAACGCCGCGAAATGTAACTGGCCAGCGTCAACGGCTTGTCGGCCGGCAGCGGTTGTTGATTTTCGTCTTCCAATCCCGCCACGTAAGAAATCTCGCCATGCAGCCGTTCAGGATCGTGAGGCCCGGCCGGAAACAAGTCGATCAGCAGCACATGAATCCCTTGCTTCAGCGCCGAACAAACTTTCTGAACAAAGTCCGTCACGCTTGCGGGACGGTCCTTGTTCGAGGACGACACAATTTCCAGCAGCGCCACCACGCGATGATTGCTGGAATGTCGGATCGTCAGCGTCCGCCGCAACAGCCGGTACTGCGTCGCTTCATTCGCGACGACTCGCCGAGCCATCTGCGGTGGCTTCACTGTCACGGCAACCGCACCATCATCCTCAGAAAAATGCGAGTCGCCGATCGCCTGCAACATCAGCACATCGGCAAGAGTCTGGCCGGCGTGCTGTTCTGATTGCGCGTAATAGCCTTCCGGGAGTCGTCCGTCATTCAGATGCTCTTTGAGATGCGTGATCCACGAACAATGAAAGTCGTGAAACGTTCCCGCACTGACTCGTTCCCAATCGTGAACCGGCATCACACACCTCGTTGTCTCGGCAACTGGTTTGTCTCAACAACTGGCCGAAAGGACGGCTCACGTTGTAACCGGCGCGTCTCACGAGCAACAGGCCGATTCGTGGAAGCGGCTCTGCCGGGGCAAATTGTCCGCGGTCTTTCCGGCACACGGTGATTTCAAGATCGAGAGGTCGGCTCCCTTCCGGGATTGCCACCAGACGACAATGATGTCTGGCGACTCACACACGCTTTGAAGCTCAGTATGGAACCTCACATTGACGAACGTGGTTCAGTTTCGCGCATGCTGTGGCAGGTGCGCGATGGTGATGATTCCGCGGCATCGGAGTTGTGGCAGCGGTGTTTTCCGAAACTCGTGGCGATTGCCCGACGCTCGCTGCGCAGCCTGCCACATCGGCACGAAGATGCGGAGGACGCGGCGCAAAGTGCCCTGATCAGCTTTTGGAAACGGCTCCGACGCGATGACGAGTCGTCCAATTTGAATCGCAATAGCATGTGGAAGCTGTTGGCCACCATCGCCATTCGCAAAACGCGCGGCCAATTGCGCCGCGAAAAAGCCCAGAAACGCGGCGCGGGAGCCGTCCTCAACGAATCCGAACTCACCGCCGAATTCAGCGGACGTCGGTCGCTCGACGACTTGCTGGGAACCGTTTCGACCAGTGACTTTGACCTGGCGTGCGAAGAGTGGCTGATGAAACTTGCGGACGACTTGCGTCCGATGGCCGTGCTGCGCGTCTTGGGGCACACGAATGACGAGATCGCGCAACTGCTCGGTTGCAGTGAGCGAACAGTCGAGCGAAAGCTGCAACTGATTCGCGACACCTGGTCGGTGGCCCTGGAGCGGTTGGACGCCTAACTAACCCGACGCGCAAGCGAGGCCAAGGCGTGACGATGGCCTCGCTCGTATGTTGAAACCACAGCCCGGTGGATGTCAGAGTTTGGGTTGTGGTTGTTCGT
>JAYVSP010000173.1:0-4774 GCA_043775215.1 Planctomyces sp.
TTGCACCCGTCTCGCCCGATCCACTGATCGTCAGGCCCGACGTCGTGCTCGTGATGTTGTCCGTGGCGATGTTCGTGTCGTCCGCCGCTGCCAAATCCAACCCCGTCGGCGCGCTCGGTACCGATGAGTCGATCGTGATGTCCAACGCCGTCGACGCGCTGCTCACAGTCCCCGCCAAATCTTTCTGCCTTGCTTTCACATGATGCACGCCCTGCCCCGTCAGCGACACGTCCTTCGTGAACGCCCCTGCCGTCACGGTCGTCGTCCCCAGACTCTCGCCCGTGTCGAGCACGCCGTCGTTGTCCGCGTCATCGAACAACTCCACCGTTGCACCCGTCTCGCCCAATCCGCTGATCGTCAGGCTCGACGCCTTGCTCGTGAGGTTGTCTGTGGTGATATTCGTGTCGTCAACCGACGCCAAATCCAACGCCGTCGGTGCGGCAGCCGAAGTGTCGATCGTGATGTCCAATGCGGTCGACGCGCTACTCACATTCCCCGCCACGTCTGTCTGCTTCGCCTTCACACGATGCACGCCGTCACTCGTCAGTGATACGTTCATTGTGAACGCGCCGTTCACCGCCACCGTGGCCATCGCCAGGCTCTCGCCACTATCGATCACGCCGTCGTTGTCCGCGTCATCAAACAATTCCACCGACGCACCCGCCTCCCCAAGTCCGCTGATCGTGAGGCCCGACGTCGTGCTCGTGATGTTATCGTTGTTGATGTTCGTGTCGTCTGCTGCTGCCAAATCCAAGCCCGTTGGTGTGGCCACCGAGGTGTCGATCGTGAGGTCTAACACCAACGAGGCAACGCTCAGATTCCCCGCCAAGTCCTTTTGTTTTGCCTTCACGTGATGCACGCCCTGAGTCAGTAGCGACACGTCCTTCGTGAACGCTCCAGCCGTCACCGTCGTCGTCCCCAGGCTCTCGCCCGTGTCGACCACGCCGTCGTTGTCCGCGTCATCGAACAACTCCACCGTTGCACCCGTCTCTCCCGATCCGCTGATCGTCAGGCCCGACGTCGTGCTCGTGATGTTGTCGTTATTGATGTTCGTGTCGTCGGCCACATCCAGATCCAAGCCCATCGGCACGTTCGGTGCCGTCGCATCGATCGTGATGTCCAAGGCCAGCGAGGCCGGTGACGTATTTCCCGCTGCGTCCGATTGAATCGCCTTCAAACTGTGAAGCCCATTCGTGAGTGTCAACGACGTGATCGCCCAGGCCCCTCCCGCGCCCACTGTGGCCGTGCCGCGACTCTCGACACCATCCACCATGCCGTTGGAGTTCGAGTCCTCAAACAGCGTCACCGTCGCAACCGCTTCGCCCGTCCCGGTGAACTTTGGAGTGGTGTCCGATGTCACGTTGTCCGTGGTGATGTTGCTGTCGCTGGCCGGGTCCAAGTCGGGAATTGTCGGTGCGCTGGGTGCCACCGTATCCAAGCTGGTGAAATTCCATGCTGTCTTGGTGGCAATGCCGGCGAAGGAGTTGGAAGCCGTGTCGGTAATGGCACCGGCTGGGATCTGCACATAGTAGCCAGTCAAGCTCTCGAGATCGTCGGTTGGATTGATCGTGACAGTCGTTCCCGAAACGGTCACCTGCGCATCGGTCACGGGGATCGTAGCGAAGATGCTGTCGCCTGCGGTCCGCTTGATCAGAATATTGCCCGTGCCTATCTGCACATTCTTATTGAACGTCGCGACCAGATTCGCCGCGACCGCCACACTCGTGGCGTTATCCGCCGGGCTCAGCGTCTGAATCGTGGGCGGAAAGTCATTATCGACGATCGTGATGTTCCGAGCGGTCGTGGTTCCGAGCTGCAGTCCCGATGATGGACTGGAGATGGTCAGGGTGGCCGTTTCGTTGCCTTCGCTCACCGAATCGTTGGTTACAGTGAATGTCACCGTGCCGGTGGTCTGCCCGTCGAGGATCTTGATTTGGATGCCGGCCGCCCCGTCGCCATCGGTCAGCGAGTAGTCGCCGGCGGTGATCCCGGTTCCGGTGACGACCACGTTCACGGTTTGATCGCCGGTCACGGCATAAGCGGCCGTGGCCGTGACCGTGATCTGCGTCTGCGCGGCCTCGGTACCGCTGCTGGCACTCACGGACAGATTGACGGTGGGTGTTCCCTCATACCGCGCCAACGCGAAATCGTCGTTGCTGCCGTTATACGAAGAGCCCGCGACGACAATCTGGCCGTTGCCGTCGATCACCATGCTGTAACCAACGTCGGTTCCGCCGCCGATGGCGGTGGTCAGCTTGCCATCCGTGTCGAAGGTCGTGTCCAGAGTCCCGTCCGACTTGTACCGCGCCAACGCGAAATCGTCGGTGCCGCCGTTATCAGAATAGCCCGCGACGACGATCTTGCCGTTGCCGTCAATCGCCACGCTGTTGGCGGAGTCGTAACTACTGCCGAAGTCCGTGGTCAGCTTGCCATCCATGTCAAAGCTGATGTCCGGCGACCCATCCGAGTTGTACCGCGCCAACGCGATATCGTAGTTGCTGCCGTTATACGAACGGCCCGCGACGACGATCTTGCCGTTGCCGTCGATCACCACGCTATAAGCTTGATCGGCACTGCTGCCGATGGCCGTGGTCAGTTTGCCATCCATGTCGAAGGTCGTGTCCAGAGTCCCGACCGAGTTGTACCGCGCCAACGCGAAATCGTAGTTGCTGCCGTTAGACGAACTGCCCGCGACGACGATCTTGCCAATGCCGTCGATCGCCACGCTGTAACCATAGTCCTCACTGCTGCCGAAGTCCGTGGTCAGCTTGCCATCCATGTCAAAGGTCGCGTCCAGAGTCCCGTCCGCGTTGTACCGCGCCAACGCGAAATCGTTGTTGCTGCCGTTCCACGATTCGCCCGCGACGACGATTTTACCGTTGCCATCGATCGCCATGCTGTATGCATAGTCGTCATTGCTGCCGATGGCCGTGGTCAGCTTGCCATCCATGTCGAAGGTCGTGTCCAGCGTCCCGTCCGAGTTGTACCGCGCCAACGCGAAATCGTAGTTGCTGCCGTTCCGCGAATAGCCCGCGACGACGATCTTGCCGTTGCCGTCGATCACCACGCTGGAAGCTTGATCGGTGCTGCTGCCGAAGTCCGTGGTCAGCTTGCCATCCATGTCAAAGGTCGCGTCCAGAGTCCCGTCCGCGTTGTACCGCGCCAACGCGAAATCCCAGTTGCTGCCGTTCCACGAATCGCCCGCGACGACGATCTTGCCGTTGCCGTCGATCGCCATGCTGTAGGCGATGTCGTCATCGCTGCCGAAGTCCGTTGTCAGCTTGCCACCCGTGCCAAAGGTCGTGTCCAGCGCCCCGGCCGCCAACAGCGACCGATCTTCCAGCGATTCCACCGTGGGACCAACCCCCAGATTCAGCATCCCGAAATGCCACCCAGCCGCCAAACGCCGCGACCCACCTCCCACCCCACATCGCCGCCCACCACGAACGAACCCCCTGCGAACAAACTTCAGCCAATGGAAAAGTTTCATGCTGGAAATTCCTGCTTGACGGAATGAGGGGATCGTCGAATCGTATGTCTATCAGAATTTAACCCGAAGCGTCAGCGAGGGCGAACGCTTCAGAACACGATGAGTTCAGAGTCATGGGAATCGCCCGCCCTCGCTGACGCTTCGGGTTACTTGGTCTTTTCAGTCTCGCACGCTCCAAAACGGTATGTGTTCAGTGTCACTAACCCGAAGCGTTAGCGAGGGCGAACGCTCCAGAACGCGATGAATTCAGAGTCCTGGGAAGCGCCCGCTTTGACAATTGACTCTTGGTTCATGAGCAATGATGCCAGTGGATTCAAGAATGATGATCCGCAACGATGCAAGGCAAAAAGCAAATGTTTATGTGCTCGCGGATAGGAGGGCACATTCTGCGCAAGTGGCGCAGGATTTACAAATGAAATGCAGTCGAGTCTGAGGAATTTGCGACTCTTATCTATTCTGCGGACAGGCGAGAGGACTGCATTTGGAAGTAACCCGAAGCGTCAGTGAGGACGAACGTTCCGATCAAGATGGGATTCAGATGAAAGCTCGCCCTGGCTCACGCTTTTTGAAGTTGCGCATTTCTTGAATCGACCTCATCCGGCTCGGAGGACTGACGTCCGGCACTCGCCGAAACAACTATGCAAGTGACGCGGCCTCCGCCTAAACCGCGAGTCGGCGCGCGTGACCGGTTCATTCCCCTTCGATCAATTCCCTACAAAACCTGTGATTGCAGCGGTTTTTTGCCACTGCTACAGTCCGCCGCGAATGTAAGACTTCGGCGAGTTTCCTCGGCGAACGGGGCGTCGAACGGAGGTTCTTTTTCCAACAATTAGGGATGGTGAGAGATGCGCAACGCACTCGAACAAAAAATTCGCGACAAGAGCGCGGTTGTCGGCGTGATCGGTTTGGGCTATGTCGGTCTGCCGTTGCTGAATGCTTTTATCACGGCTGGCTTCAAGACGATTGGCTTTGACATCGACCACAAGAAGGTCGAGACGCTGTTGCAAGGCAAGAGATGGTGAATCAAACATCGACAATCGACACGAATCACGCACGGTCATTTAGCCCGGATTATTCACGTCGATATTCAAGCCTGAAGCGCAAGCGAAGCCGGGCGAACAGGTCTGCTTCGCTTGCGCTTCGGGCTTATATTTCTCGGTCCAAATTGCTTAACGGCGTTACCCTTCCGTGCTCCGGTCTTCTGTCTTCAGGCCCGAAGGGACGTCACTCGAAAGCCCAGGGCAACGCCCTGGGTCAACGGGCGCAACATCACCAAAGCCCTGA
>JAYVSP010000174.1:0-5440 GCA_043775215.1 Planctomyces sp.
AGTGTTTCAAAAATTGTCTTCAGAAGTGGGGGATGTCCGCCGGCTGACGCCGGCTAGAGCCTTGCCTCTCACAACCCGTGATTTAAGTCTTGAAGACGCGCTAGCGCGTTCCGGCTGATAAAACTTGACACACTGTGTTCGACTTTCTTGGATCAAGCAGGCTAGCTTGCCCTGCCACGTTCGGCTTGTGGCGCAGACAGAACGGAAGACGTTCGATATGTTTACCGCGTTGGTCAATCGCCCGCTTGTGGGCGAGACATGTTTGTCCCCGAGTTCTCCGCATCTACGAAGGAATCAAACTATGAAGACAAAAGCGACGTTGTTGATCCTCGCGTTGGCAGTGTCGATCGTTCTGCCGCGGCTATCGGCCGATGAAAAGGACAAATTGAACGGAGCCAAGTGCCCCGTGTCGGGCAAGGCGGCCAAGGCGGATCATGCCGGTGATTATCGCGACGCGAAGGTTTACTTCTGCTGCGACAACTGCCCAGCAGCCTTCAGCAAGGACAAAGCCAAGTACGCCAATAAGGCCAATCATCAGCTCGTGCAGACCGGCCAAGCCAAGCAAGAAAAATGTCCGCTCGCCGGCAAAGACGTCAACAAGGACGCGACCGCTGACGTCAGCGGCGTGAAGGTCGCCTTCTGCTGTAACAACTGCAAAGGCAAAGTCGAAAAAGCCGAGGGTGACGAGAAGCTTGCTCTGGTTTTCGCCGACACGCCGTTTGAAAAAGGCTTCAAGGTCGAGAAGGCCAAGAAGTAATTGCCTCTCGGATTGAATATGTCGAACTCCAGAAGCCCGGTTTTTCCAAGCCGGGCTTCTTTTTTTCGTTCACCCGATGTTTGGGGGAGCGCTCGGTTATTGAGTGACCTATGAGCGATTCACCGTGCCAATCCGCACCTCGATCAGCACTGCGGGCGAGCGTGTTGTTTCAGCTTTCGGCCGTATCGGCGGTTGTGTTCATCGTGACGGTGCTCGCGCTGGTTGCCACCGTGTTCGGCGACCAGGCGGCTCCGGGGACGAAGTGGCTCAATCGAAATGCCGGCCGGCTAATCGCGGGCGAGGTCGCCGCCACGCTGCTGTTGGGGTTCGCCGCGATGACGCAAGATCGCCGCCAAACGTTGCGCACACGAGATGAAGCAGAATCGGCATCGAAGTCGGAGTCCCCACAATGAGCGATATCACAGCGACCTCGTCGCCGCCTGCCATCGAACCGGCTCCCCGTCGTCGTGGACGGCGCCGGCTGATCCTGTTGGTAGTGATCGGCGCCTTGTTGGTTGGTGCAGTCGGCTTCTACCGGCACTACTACCTGTCTCATCCGATCGGAAGCGGCCCGGCAGGACCAATCGTTTCGAGGCAGGACTTCGCGAGAGTCTGGACTGATCGTAAGGTGCTGCTGCTTGGTTTCGGTGATAGCATCACTGCGGGGTACGGCGCATCACCGCGGCACTCATTCTTCGATCGACTCATGTCAAATCCGAAGGATGAGTTTCCCGACATGGCAGAAATCTGTTTATCTCGCGTCTTTCCAAAGGGCGAAGCAAAGAACCTCGGACTATCGGGCTCTACGTCTATTGAGCACGTCAGTTTTCTTTTGCCGAAAGTTGCTCGACAGGACGAAGACACTTTCGGCGTGATCGTGCTGACGACTGGTGGCAACGACGTCATTCACAATTACGGGCGTACTCCGCCTCGCGAAGGTGCGATGTACGGAGCGACGGTCGAGCAGGCTCAGGAATGGACGGCCAATTTTGCGGAGCGCTTGGATGGAATGCTGACTGCGCTGCGTGAGCGGTTTCCTGGCGGATGCCATTTCTTTTTGGCGAACATTTACGACCCAACCGATGAAGACGGCGATGTTGTCAACGCGGGACTGCCTCGGTGGCCGGATGGATTGCTCGTTCTCAAGGGGTACAACGACGTGCTGGCCCGCTGCGCCGAACGGCACGACGACGTCGAATTGGTCAACATCCACGACTTATTCCTGGGACACGGCATTCACTGCCGACAGCCTTGGCATCGCCATTTTCAATCACACGATCCGACATACTGGTACTTCGATAATCTGGAAGACCCGAACGACCGGGGATACGACGCGATCCGCCGGTTGCTGTTGATCGAGATGGCACGCGTGCTGCCGAAACGATTGATGCATCCTGAATGAAGTCAGCCAGAATGATTAGGAAGACGCATGTCGGCATCGTTGAAAGCGGAGGTCGAACGATTGCGGGCCGAGATCTGGCGGCACAATCGCTTGTATTACGTCGAGGCCGAACCGGAGATTTCGGACCTCGAATACGACCGCTTGATCAAGCGGTTGGAACAGATCGAGCGGGAGCATCCGGAACTCGATTCACCCGACAGCCCGACACACAAAGTCGGCGGAGAACCGATCGCGGGATTTGTGCAGGCTGAGCATCGCGTGCCGATGCTCTCGATCGAGAACGTCTACGAGGAAGCAGGGGTCAAGAAATTTGACGGCGACGTGCGCAAGTCGCTCGGCAAGGAAACACGGCCGGAGTATTGCCTGGAATTCAAAATCGACGGCGTGTCGCTGGCGTTGATTTATGAGCGCGGCATGCTGACGCGCGCGATCACGCGCGGCGACGGTCGCAAGGGGGACAACGTCAGTCAGAATGCGAAGACAATTCGCGGAGTGCCGTTGCGGTTGAGCGGTGACGACGTGCCCGCTGTCGTCGAGATTCGCGGCGAGGCGTACATCGCGAACTCCGACTTTGCTCACATCCGGGCCGAGCAAATCGCTGCCAACGATGAGCCGTTCGCCAACCCACGCAACGCGACCGCTGGTGCGCTCAAATTGCTCGATCCGAAGTTGTGTGCCGCGCGGCGACTGAGGTTCTTCGCGCACAGCATCGGCTACAGCGAGGGAACGATCTACGAAACTCATGGCCAGTTCCTGGATGCCATCCGGCGCTGGGGTGTGCCGACGACGCCGCGTTTCGCCAGCTTCCCCAACATGGAAGCGGCCTTGGAATATGCTCACCAGCTCATGGACGAACTGCATACTCTGGACTTCGAGGTCGATGGGCTGGTCTTCAAGGTCAACTCGCTCGAGCAGCGTGAACAACTTGGCCGTACCAGCAAAGCACCGCGTTGGGTCATCGCCTACAAATGGGAGAAGTACGAAGCCGTCACGCAACTGAACGAGATCGAAATACAAGTCGGCAAGACCGGCGCACTGACTCCGGTCGCGCACCTCAAGCCGGTTGAGATCGCCGGCACGACGGTCTCGCGCGCCAGCTTGCACAACGCCGACGAGATCGGACGACTGCAACTTCGCATCGGCGATTGGGTCGTTGTCGAGAAAGCAGGCAAGATCATTCCGCATGTTGTGCGCGTCGAGGAACATCGCCGCGATGGCAGTGAACGCGAATTCGTTTTTCCCGAAGCCTGTCCGGATTGCGGCACTGCCGCAGTGAAAGACGAGGGAGGTGTCTACATCCGCTGCCCAAATCCGCAGTGCCCGGCGCAACTGCGCGAGTGGCTGCGGTTCTACGCATCGCGCGGCGCGATGGACATTGAGGGACTCGGCAGCAAGTTGGTGGAACAATTGACCGATAGCGGCTTGGTCCGTTCGCTGCCGGACGTCTATCGGCTGAAAGACCGCCGCGACGAACTGCTCAAACTCGATCGCATGGGCGAGAAGTCAGTCGACGGTCTGCTGCGCGGCATCGAAGAGTCGAATTCGCGGCCGTTGTGGCGATTGTTGGTCGGTTTGAACATCCGACACGTCGGCACACGGACCGCACAGATCTTGGCCGACCGTTTCGGAACGCTCGACAAAATCATGCGGCAGAGTGAAGAAGAACTCGCGACCGTCGATGAGGTTGGACCGGTGATTGCCAAAACAATTCACGCCTTCTTCACGTCAACGGCGGCACAGCAATTGATTGAGGACTTGCGCGGCTTTGTCTTGAACTTCGGCGAGCCGCTTCCGGAACAGCCGCTCGACGCTGGACCACGCAAGCTCGAAGGTCTGACGATCGTCGTGACCGGTACGTTGGCGAAGTTCTCTCGCGACCAAATCAAAGAACTGATCCATCAGCATGGTGGCAAGCCGTCCGACAGCGTCAGTAAGAAAACGTCATTCGTCGTCGCTGGCGAGAACGCGGGCAGCAAGCTGACGAAGGCTCAAGAACTAGGCGTCCCCGTGCTGACCGAGGAAGAGTTCGCGATCAAATTGCAGTGAAGGGGTCGGGAGTCTTTTTCATGCCGCCGTCGTCGGTTTACACAATGGAATTCTGGTGTTGCGGCATGAAAAAAACTCCCGACCCCGTTGGCATCGGCGTTCCACCTACTTTTTCGATGCTCGCACGTCGCCGAATAACCGTCACGATGCGTTTCGGACTTCGGGAATTCCAGGGAAAAACGAGAAAGATCGGCTCGACGCTTGCCGGGACGTACGTCGGCTTTCATCATATCGCGGCTTCGGCCGACGGCGGCGCGATGGCGCTATCGAGCTTCCGTTGATTGACACCGTCTGTAAACGAGAATTGAAGTCCAAGGAAACCGATCATGAAACGTGCGATGTGGTGCCTGCTCGCCGGTGCGGGATTGTTCCTGCCGGTCGCCAATGCGAATGCCCGAGACTGCTGCAAACCAGTGCGTTGCAAGAAGGTCAAAGTGACCTGCTGCCAACCGCAGCGAACTTGCTGCCCGACACCTGCTGCCACTTGTGGCCAACCCCAGACGACCGGTGCCGCAGCAGGTACGGCCGAGGCGGGTGCCGGTGCCGCTGGAGCAACGGCAGCTCCGGTTCCTCCTCCGGCAGGTGCCGCGGTTAAGAAGCCGTATGAAGAGCCCGCCGCTGCGCCCCCGCCACCCGCCGAAGATGGCGCCAAGAAGAAGGCCGATGAAGAGAAGGCCGCCGCCGCAAAGGCCAAAGCCGATGCTGACGCCAAAGCCAAAGCAGACGCTGCCGCCGAGAAAGCCGCTGCCGAGAAAAAAGCGGCCGATGCGAAAGCGAAAGCAGACGCCGATGCCAAGGCCAAGGCGGACGCCGAAGCCAAGAAGAAGGCCGACGAAGAAGCCGCCGCCAAGAAAGCTGCTGACGAGAAGAAAGCTGCCGACGAGAAGAAAGCTGCCGACGAGAAGAAGGCTGCTGACGAGAAGAAGGCTGCTGACGAGAAGAAAGCTGCCGACGAGAAGAAGGCTGCCGACGAGAAGAAGGCTGCTGACGAGAAGAAGGTTGCTGACGAGAAGAAGGCTGCTGACGAGAAGAAGGCTGCCGACGAGAAGAAAGCTGCTGACGAAAACAAGTAGGTTTCTCGCAGTGCATGTGATGTTGATAGAAAACAGACCCGGACCAGTTTGGTTCGGGTCTGTCTTCATTAATGACGGGGCCATTCGCGTCTGACCTCTGACCTCTGACTTCTGACTTCTGACTTCTGACTTCTGACTTCTGACTTCTGACTTCTGACTTCT
>JAYVSP010000175.1:0-4934 GCA_043775215.1 Planctomyces sp.
AGGCCGCCGTTCATTTGAATCTGGAATGTGCTCGCAGTGTCGTAGACTTCGCCAACATTCACTTGAAAGAACGCTTCGTCAAGCCAATGCGGATTTGGGCCAGATGCGGGGACAGAAGTTGTGGAAATGCGTGCCGTTGTGATTGTGGCACCAGTGAAGTTCACCAACCGAATTCGGAATTGATGCGTCAATTCAGTGCCGACATCCAATATGCCATTGAAATTCTTGTCCACGCCGACACGCACGAGATACAGATCTGCTGGCGGCGAAAAAACGTACGTCGGCCCATTCAAATCGCCGTTGGCCACGACAACTCCCGCAAGGGACACGTCGTACTTGATATCACCACCGAATGGTAATATTCCACCCGCCGGCGGCGCGACAGTCAAATGCACGAGATTGCCCGACGAGATCCACAGGTCGTTAGTCGTGACTCCGTTGACCGTGACGGAATTCGCTACAAAGTCGAATAGCGGTGCCATTGAAGCCTCTGTGCCGGTCAGCGAACCAATCTCGGCGTTGCGAACTGTCCAAATGAAACTCGCCGTTCCACCGTCTGCGGCCGGAGTCGCCAAAGTGACCGGATCATCGACGGTGACGGTGACATTATAATTCGTGTCGGCCGCCGCCGAGTAGTTGATCTTTCCGGAAATGAGCCCGGACGTCGCGTTAATCGTCAACCCCGGCGGTAAGCTCGCCGCCGCAAATGTAAGTTGGGTAGTCGCGTGATCGACGTCCGTTGCGATGACACTGATTGTTGTTGTCGACGGAATTGAAGTTCCGTTGTCTCCTTCGTTATTGGTTCGGTTGGTGATGGCTGTCACCACGGGGGCATCATTGACGGGATTCACGGTGACCAGGAACGTCATCACCGTACCGCCGCCGTTGCCGTCAGTCACCTTCAGTGCGACCGTTCCTGTCCCGTTGGCATTGAGCGCTGGTGTCAGTGTCACGGTGCGTTCGGTCGCCAAAATACCAGGGCTGATGGTGATGCTGCCGAGCGGAAATAGTATCACGTTGGTCACCGTATAATCGACCGAGAGCGTCAGCATGCCCGCAGGTGTCTCAACATCTCCGATGGTGGCAGTGAGGGCAAGACTTGTGTCCTCATTGAAGTTCTGATTCCCGATTGCGTCGATCGTCGGGAGACTGTCGATTGAAGGGAGGCTTGACCCACTGCTACTGCTGGAGGTGCTCGACACGCTGCTCCCACTGACGCTGGAGAGACTGGAGGCGCTGGGACTGGAGAGGCTAGGACTGAAGGCCGCAGTAGAGCTGTCTGAACTCGTCGAACTGGTCGATTCGTCGGCTGAAAAGGCAAACGTACCGGTCGTTGCTGTCGGCATCGCTGCGACCGAGCGCCACGAAGTGTCGTGAATCATATCGGCAGGGCTCCCGACGACGACGCGGTCGCGTCCTGAGCCACCTTGGACTGTGTCCCTTCCGGTGCCTCCCTCCAGCCAATCCGCGCCACTGAACCCGCTGAGTCGATCCGCGCCGGCATCGCCGCAGAGCGTGTCGTTGCCGGTGTCGCCGTACAGGCGGTCGTTGCCGTCTCCGCCGTGCAACAGGTCGGCACCGTTGCCACCGAACACGCGATCGTTGCCCGGTCCACCAAACAGGCTGTCACTTCCGGCGCCGCCACGAATGAGGTCACGGCCAGTGCCACCATCCAGAAGGTCGGCCAAAGCACTGCCGATCAACGTGTCGTTGCCCGCTTCTCCCGTGACGCTGATAAGAGACAACTCGGTAAACGTCGCGGCTGAAAGATGCGAGACGTCGATGCGGTTGTCGCCCGATCCGCCGACGACAATCACCTCGATCACGTCAACGGCGGCGACATCCAGACGCTGCACGTCGCGATCGACTTGCACGATCACGTCGCCCCGCGATGACGAGAGCATGAGCGATTCATCCGCCTCAAGCGAGACCTGCAACACGCCGCCCACGAAACTGGTGGAGGCGAGCAGGCAACGACATTCCAGGGGTTCCGGCTGCGGGATCCGGTGAACCAACGAGCGCCGCCGTGGTAGTCTGGGGGGGGGGCGCAAGCCAGCAAAGGACTGTCGAAGTCCAGCAATCCAGTCGTGGAACAGCATCAAGAATCTCCGAGCAATGAGAGGCGATCATCGGAGTCACGAACGGCTGAGATGCGAGTCATGGAATGACTCGCCTACGAACAGGGTACGCCTTTTAGCTGTGAACATCAGAAATGCAAGCGTGGCGCTCAGGTGATTTTTGAAAGTTCTGAAGAACGATCTGTCACGAGCGAAGATCGAAGCGGCACAACTCCGGCTCCAGACGTCGCAGTCCTTCTTCAACCGACACGAGTGGTGCGAAACCGAAATCGCGTCGCGCTTTGTCCACGCGATACCAGTGCGAGCGGCTGAGTTGCGACGCGAGGAACCGCGTCATCCGCGGCTCGGAGGAAATGCCGCAGACACGATGCAGCACTTCCAGCGTTCCGCCGATCGCTGAAGCCGTCCCGGCCGAGATTCCTTTCGTCACCGGTGGCAACCCGGCGCGAGCTAACAACGTGTTGATCCAGTCCCACAGGTTGACTGGCTCCGGCTCATTGATGAAGTACGCTTGCCCCGCAACGGGTGAAGTCAAACTCAACGCATCGGCGGCTTGAAGATGAGCTCGCGCCGCATTCTCGACGTAGATCATCGAGATCAAATTCTTCCCGTCCCCCACGCGCCGCAGTTGTCCGCGTTTGGCTCGTTCGATCAGTCGCGGAATCAATTGCGTGTCGCGTGGCCCCCAAATCAAATGCGGCCTCAACGCGCAGGTTGCCAGCCCGCTTTGTCCGTTCGCGGCCAGTACCGCTTGCTCGGCCAGCACTTTGCTGTGCGGGTAGTGACATAGGAACTTGGTCGAATACGGCAGCGACTCATCCGCGCCGCAGTGGTCGTGGCCGTCGTAGACAACGCTGGGCGAACTCGTGAAGACCAATTTGCCGACGCAATGCCGCCGGCAGCCATCGATCACGTGTTGCGTGCCGAGCGTGTTGACCCCGTGAAACAAGTTCCACGGTCCCCAAATGCCGGGAAGAGCCGCCGCGTGAAAAACGACGTCGATTCCCTCACACGCCGCCGCGACTAGCGCTTGATCTTGAAGATCGCCAATCCGGGATTCGACACCCAGCACGTCGAGTTCGGCATACCGCTGCCGACTGAAAACTCGCACCCGATCACCGCGCGAAACCAGTTGCTCGACGATGTAACGTCCCAGAAAACCCCCTCCACCTGTCACTAAAACTCGCATGTTGCTGCCCGCAAAGCTGGTGCAATCTTCCCAACCGGCAATCTTCGCCTGCAAGTTTGCTCGGCCAGATGCCGATTTCAAGAGGTGAGAGCTTGTAGGTCAAGCGGCCTGATTTTTCATCGGCAAGCCGTTCAAGCACGGTTTCGCCGGCAAGTACATCCTCCATACGGGAGGCATGATGCCGATTCGCGCGTGCTGGAACATCGTCGTCGCACAGTGGAAGAGATGGCGTCCGACTCGACGCCGCAAGACATCGTCAGGCGTTTGGGCCGAGGCGTTTGAGTCGCGGCGTCTGCTGTCGGCGTTCTTCGTCAACAGTCTTGCGGACTCCTCGGACGCGAATCTTGGCGACGGCATTGCTGCCGATGCGAAGGGATTCACGACGCTACGAGCCGCGATCGAAGAAGCGAATTCACATCTGGGAGCCGACACAATCACGCTGCCCGCCGGGGTCATCCCGGTGGGCCAACAGACTGGCCTCGGATTCGTTATTACTGACGAACTCACGATCGTCGACGCGGGAACCGGGCACAGCGTGATTGACGGCTCCGCGCTGAATCAACTTTTTGAGATTCAAGGTTCCGGCCGTCTGCATCTATCAGGCGTCCGTGTCCGTGGTGAGTTGACGATCCCGCGTCCGACACTGATCACCACCAATCCCCGGCAGACCGACTTGATCGTGGCGTTTTCGGCGACTCCCGGCCTGCCACTGGCCGTCGAGACCAAGAACCCGAACGGGCTTTCGCCGCTGGTCGGGATTGTCGTGCCAAAAAGCGAGTTCGATGAAATCCCATTCCGGGCAAAGGACACTCGAGTCGCCGCCTTCGATTTGGGCGACCGGCGAATGAAGCCCGATGATGCCGTTCTTCCCACGCCAGATGCGGCGATCGATGACATCGTCAACGCACTGTTCCACAACGAGCCGAATGAATTCATGCTCCCCACTGGTTCCGAGGACAAATCAACTCCACTGTCCGTGGATCGTAAGTCGCCGCCAACACCGATGCCGATGCCCGAAGACGGTGCCATGCCCATGCCGTCCTCGGACGAGTTGCCGCCGAAGGTCGATGAAGGCTCGCCAATCGACGGAATGATGAGTCTGTTCGATAGCTCTGAAGACGAGCTGAACATGTCCGAAGACGATGCGGTCGCCGCGGTCCTGCGTGGATGGGCCAATGAAGCTGGCTGGAGTTCGCCGGATTTCTGGACGAGCCGTTCTGCCACACAGCTCGCCGTACGACCCGCGGCCGGTCGTACGTTCGGAGCGCTAGCAGCAATCATGCTCAGCGGCATCTCGACTCAATCTTGGACGACCGCCCCACGCTGGCTATCGCGGCTAACAAGACTGCGCCGCAAGCCCCGGTAAGCAACAGAGCCGCAATTAGTTCCCGATTTGTTGCCACGGTTGATCAGAGAACCACAACCGCGCGTGTGACGCACACTGGTAGCGATTGGAACTTCGATGGCGAATGCAGTTCGGCCCGAAGGGTCGCCACTCGAAAGCCCAGGGCAACGCCCTGGGGAACCGAAGACAAGGAAACTCTAGCCCTGAAGGGCCAACTATCAGTAATCGCTCGTTGCGCCCCTTCAGGGCTGGAGTCTTTTGAACTCGAAAACCCAGGGCGTTGCCCTGGGCTTTCGAGTGACTGCCCTTCGGGCCAAAGGCA
>JAYVSP010000176.1:0-8517 GCA_043775215.1 Planctomyces sp.
CATGGCCGAGGGCTTTGTGAAGGGGACGGTCGCGTGCCGATTCGGAATGCTCTGCGTCAGGGTCGGCTGTGTGATTTCTTTCTGCTCGTGCAGCAAGTGCTGCAAACCTACAACGCGGGGAGCGCCTATGTGCGGCTCTCCGATTGGGACGGCAAGAGTTGTGCGGACTGCGGAGATACCTGCGGACGCAACAACTCCAACTACTGTGATGCGTGTGAAATCACGTTGTGCTCCGAATGCGGTGCGATGTGCGCCGACTGCGAGGGGAATTTCTGCAACGAGTGCCGTGGCGTGTGTCACGGCTGCGACGACCGGTTCTGCCATCACTGCCTCGCCGATTGTCCGGGATGCAGCCACGGCTTTTGTAAGGAGTGCCTCTCCGATGAATACTGCGAATCGTGTCGAGAGTCCGACGACGAGACGGTTGCCGCTGGAGCCACGCCGTCTGTGGCGACGGCCGCGACGCCCGACGCTGCGGTTCACCCCGTGGGCGTGGGCGAAGTTGGAGTTTCTGCGTGACCTGGGACCAACCGAAGTCGGAGGCTTCGGGATTTCGGCTCCCGACGATTTGCTGCTGATCGAAGACATCCGACTCGTGCGGCAGCGTTGTTCGTCAGTCACCGTGCAGTTTGATGATGTCGCAGTGGCAGACTTCTTTGACGAGATGGTCGATCTCGGCCTGCCGCCGGAGCGCTTCGCTCGCGTGTGGATTCACACGCATCCGGGAAACTCGGCTTCTCCGAGTTGTGTGGACGAAGAGACGTTCGTTCGCAGCTTTGGCCGTTCCGATTGGGCGCTCATGTTCATTCTGGCCCAAGGCGGGCAGACGACGGCTCGGCTGCGATTCCACGTCGGCCCTGGCGGTGATTGTGAGTTGCCGGTGGATGTCGATTTCTCCTGCGACTTCGCCGCGCCAAATCGGGCGGATTGGAAGGAGGAGTACCAACGCTGTGTTTGTCTGCCACCTCCGCCCGCCTCCGAACGCTGGCCGCGCGACGATGTTCCTGAACGTGCCGGCAAATTCTCACGGCGAGAGCCGCTAATGAGCCAGCTTGATATTATGAGCCGCAGCTTCAGAACCTGCATTTGCAAATCGAGTCAAGAACATCGAAGAGCGAGCCGTCTATGTCAACTCGTACCGACTCCGCAGCCTCCGGCGAAGACTTGATTCGTGATCGTGCGGCGCGGCTGTTTCGATTCCTTGCCGAGCTTGCTTCGCTCAGGGTCAAGAAGGTTCGAGATGTTGCTACCTACGAGTCGGTCTTCTGGTTCAAGGACTTGCCGCGCGAGCGCGAAGTTCACACCCAGGCTTGGGGTGAAGCAGATGACGCGGAACCCTGGTTGCGAATCGACAAGCCGAAACGACCGACGTGCCCGAAAGTCCCAAGTATCTGCAACGGATGGTTTGACGCGGACGCGATTGAGGATTTCACAACCGAGCCGAAGTTGTTTGACGAACCTCGCTCGATTGTCACTGCTGCCGAGCCAAGCCTTACATCCAGCAATGACATCGCTCGCATCTTTGCCGAATGGACTGAATACATTCGCAATCATTGGAAGCCGTGGCAGGCGGCGATGGAGCGATGGGAGCAAATTCAGCGGACGTATCGGCAGTTGTTCGCGATTTATCAGGAGCAAGAACGACGAGGTGAGCAGTACGAGTTGTTGGTCGGAATTGGCACATTGCTTTGGATGTCACCGACGGGGCACCGCATCTGTCGTCCGGTATTGACTGCGAGAGCAAGTTTGTCATTGCACCAACAAACAAACCGTCTCGAACTGACGGCCCCCGAAGACGGAACCGAACTGCTGTTTGAACAAGACATGCTCGAACCGAGCGAGCAACCGCCCAAAGACACTCAGACGCAACTCGAAGCCCAGGCACGGCAAGTTGAATCACTTTGGGAGCGTGAAGCAGTGCTTCCGATTCTCAAGGCGTGGTTCCATTCGCTGCCCTTCGCCGCAGACGGCACATTCTCCGAAGCACTCGATCTTTCGGAACGCGCGAGTGACGCTCCACAAATGGCGTTCGCGCCGTTGCTGATCCTTCGGAAGCGGCGCGGCCGCAGCGTTATTCAAGCATTGCTGCAAATCGAAAAGAGTCTGCGAGACGGTGTTACCGTTCCGCACGGACTGAAACGAATTTGCGATTCCACGGTGAAGGACCACGCCCCAAGTTCGGACACATCGAGCATCGAGTTGCCGGAAGAGGCTCTGTTTCCACTGCCAACGAATGATGACCAACAGAAAATTCTCCAGCGGCTTGGCAACCGGACGGGAGTGCTCGTTCAAGGTCCGCCGGGTACCGGAAAGAGTCACACCATCGTCAATCTGGTGTGCCACTTCCTTGCTCTCGGAAAGCGTGTGTTGGTCACGAGCCAGACACCGCGAGCACTGCGAGTGCTTCAGGACAAGTTTCCGGCGGAGGTGCTGCCGCTTGTCGTCAGCGTGCTCGACGAAAAGGGAGAGTCGTCGCGTAATCTTGAACGATCGGTGCATGGCATCGTGGATGCTGGCAATCTTCCGGATTACGACAGCGCAACCCTCGAATCGAAGATTGCCAAAACTTCGAATCGCAGGAATCAATTGCGATCGGAACTCGAACAACTTCGCAGAAGGCAACGTGAGATTCGAGAGGCAGACACGACTCGTCATACAGTATCGAAAACACATTACGCGGGGTCTCTTCAACAGATCGCGATCTCTGTGGCGCGAGATGCCGAACGATTCACATGGTTCGACGACGAGATTTCCGAAACAGCGTCGCTGCCACTGAACGGTGGCGAAGTGACCGAACTAAGCCGGTTGTTGGAAGAAGTCGGCGAGCAAGCGACGGAACTAACGCGATTCGCGTTTCCAGCGGCAATGCGATTTCCCGCCGTTGACGAGGTTGTCAAAGCAATCACGGAATGGTCCGCCGCAAAAACCGCGTGCGAGCGGCTTGGAATGGTTGTCCGAAAAGAATCGATCCGCTGGCTTGCCTCACGTTCTGAAGTGTCGCTCCGCGACATGGCTGAGAGCTGTACTCAGTGGTTTCATTCCTATCAGCGGCTCAATGGTCGCAATGATTGGACGGCTGGCGCATTGAGCGACGTGGTTGGCGGCAAGACCGCGACATGGCGAAGCTTGCTCAATCAATCATCCAAGTGCATCCACGCAGTTCACGCCTCGGATGAGACTGTCGCCGAGCCGGTCATCGAATGCCGTGCCAGTATTTCCGACGCTCAACTTTTGTCCGACGCGGAGTCGCTGCTGCGGCACCTGAAATCTGGTGGCGGTTTGGGGTTCTGGATCTTTCGAGCCGAAGTGGTGCAACGCACTCGATACCTGTGGCAAGAAACCCGATGCGATGGCCAATTGTGTGACAATTCTGCCGCGCTGCTGCGGCTTATCGACAGAATGCGGCGACTTGTCATTCTTCAGCAAACCGAACAAGAGTGGCCGTCGGAAGCAATCGCGGTGAATAGCAGCACTTTTCGTCACCGCATTGCTGTGCTCACCGACAATCTTGCGTTGCTCCGCGAGCTCGTCGGCCTGGATGACTTGGTGGCCCGACTTCGCGAGTCACTATTTGTGATGCCTGATGGCCCGCCAAAACTTTCCGATATGGCCAGCTTCACTGTGTTCGCTGATGACCTAAAGGCGACAGCGGCGGTTCGCAAGGAGTCGGAAACACGTCGCGAGTTCGATCAACTTGTTGGACGATTGCGCGCTGTTGGCGACGTTTCGAATGCTCATCTCACTTTTCTCACGCTGCTGAATGCCGCGAGCAGCGCAGATTCCGAGGGCTATCGCCGCGCGTTCGACCGTTACCTCACGGTCAGTGGACAACACGTTTCCGCGTGTCGTTGCCTCGATTTGCTCCGACGTCTGGCAAGTACCGCGCCACGGCTGGCACAGCGTTTGGCTGACAGCACATTGCGAACGGAAGTCATCGCGAAGTTGCCCGATCTCGAACCCGCATGGGAATGGCGGCGTGCTCATGCTTGGCTCGAACGATATGAAGCTGAGCACGATGTTGACGACGTGTCGGGGCGTCTACGGCGAGCCGAGGCCGAGATTCTGAAGCTGACGTCGGACCTCGTGGCGGCGAAGGCGTGGCTTGGATGCCAACGGCAACTCACTCTTCACCCAGAATGGCTTAGCCACATGATTGCTTGGCTCAAGGCCGTCAGGAAGATCGGCAAGGGGACCGGTAAACACGCAGAGAGTTATCGACGTGACGCCAGAAAGCATCTGGCTGAGTGCTGGCCCGCGATTCCAGCGCATGTGATGCCGCTCTATCGCGTTGCCGAACAATTCAAGTTCGATCACTCAGAGATGTTCGACGTCGTCATCATCGACGAAGCCAGTCAGACCGGACCGGAGGGATTGCTACTCTCCTACATCGCCAAGCAGTGCATTGTCGTCGGTGATGACGAACAGATTTCACCCGAAGAAGGATTCGTCGATGTCGCGGGCGTGCGGCAGTTGATTGCCAAGCACATACCAGACATCCCGATTGCCGAATCGTTGCTTCCTGGCACGAGCTTGTTCGATCAGGCGGACATCCGATTTGGCACTCGTACCACGCTTCAAGAGCACTTCCGCTGCATGCCGGAGATCATTCGGTTTTCAAACGAACTCAGTTATCCAAATACTCCGCTGAAGCCATTGCGTCAGTACCCAACAGACCGTCTGACTCCGTTGGTCGCACGATTCATCACCGACGGCTACCGCGAGGGAACTAGCGAACGGGTCATCAACCGGTCAGAGGCGGCGGTTGTCGCAAGGACGCTCATCGAGTGTCTTGAAGACCCGCGCTATCGCGCAAAATCGTTTGGAATTATCTGCCTTCAAGGACATGCGCAAGCGCAATTGATCGAGCAGATGATTTTGGAACGCATTGGCCCAGAACCGTTCAAAGACCCTCAGCGGCGGTTGCTTTGCGGCGATCCTTACAGTTTTCAGGGTGACGAACGCGACATCATTTTCCTCAGCATGGTTGCAGCCAGTGATGGCGACTCTCGAAACGCGGCACTCACGCAAAAGAAATTCATCCAGCGATTCAACGTCGCCGCGTCGCGAGGCCGCGATCAGTTGTGGCTCTTTCACAGCGTCCGAGAAACCGACCTGCATCCAGCATGCGTGCGTCGTCGCTTGGTGCAGTTCATGACCACGCCCCCCGAACTTCTCGCACCAACCGTTGATCTTGACGTGGTTCGGCACGCAGCCACGCATGCGCAGCGGAGCAACGAAGCCCCGCCTGAGCCGTTCGATAGCTGGTTTGAAATCGACGTCTTTTTAACCCTCGTCGCGGCTGGGTTTCGAGTCATCCCGCAGTTTTCCGTGGCCGGCAAGAGAATTGACTTGGTCGTTGAAGACAAACAACGGCGAATTGCCGTCGAATGCGATGGGGACGAGTGGCACGGTCCCGATGAATACGAAGCTGACTCGCATCGGCAGCGGCAACTCGAACGCTGTGGTTGGCAGTTCATCCGCATTCGGGCCAGCCGCTTCTATTCGAATCGTGCTCGCGCTAGCGACGAACTCATTCAGCAACTCACTCTACACCGCATCCAACCGTGGTCTCCCTCGTCCGATGCCACAATGAATGACGCACTTGATGTTGCAGAGGTCTGCGGCGCAGATGCTTTGGCATGGCTTGGTGAAAACACGACCGACGTTGCCGAGGCTGGTCTGTCGCAACTGACGGTCCTCGACGACGAACCAAGTGAAGTCCCCGATGCTTCTGCCGCAGCCGGAGTTGAATTTGAGCAACAACTGTCGTTGTTTGAATCAAGCGTCGTCCGCGAAGCGAACACTTCGGATAAAACAGCCATCGCGAAATCGGCGTTGCCAACTGTGTCTGTGATGCTGCCCATGTCACCTTCGGGTGGCCAGACGGCGAAGACATCGGGCGCACATTCCAACGCCGCAAACACCGTTGCTTCAAAACAGGTATCACGAGACACGGACCACGACACGCATGTCTTGGCCGCGCTCGCGTGCTTGCGAGATGCACGCGAGCCGCTGACCGCAGGTCAAATCCGTTGGCGGACAGGCATCACCGAAGAACTCTGGCCTACCATTGAAGCGATCCTTCGCGACCGGATACTGATCCGAAAGAGCACCGAAGGACGCCGTGCCCGATTTGAACTCGAAGCCGCGTCGGAAGAGCTTCTAAAGACTGCGACCTGCCCCAAGTGTGGCAAATGCCTCACGCTCAGAAAGGTCCGCTTCTACAACGGCGAACGGCGCTTCTGGGGATGCACTGCGCATCCAGGCTGCAAATTCACAAAGGATGCTTGAAGCACGAAATCAGCGCCTATTGGCGTGGAGCGCGCCTCCCATTTCCGGAACCTGGCGTGCGGCTGATTCGTCAGCAGGACATTAGCGCGGTCCAGGTGCAGCTCACGACACTGCGGGCCGAACTCGCCGAAGCGGTTGAGCAACTCGATCAGCAGTTCGAGGCGCTGAAGACGTCGGCCCGTCAGCGGCTCGGCAGCCTGTTCAATCCCACGGACTATCCCGATGCGCTGCGCAGTCTGTTCGATGTGGTTTGGGATTTTCCGAATGTTGAACCGCCGTCGTATCTGCAACAGCTCAGCCCGGAGCTGTATCGACAAGAGAATCAGCGCGTCGCCGCGTGCTTAGACGAAGCGGTGCAGCTCGCCGAAGTCGCGTTCATCGAAGAGATGAGTCGGCTCGTGTCGCACCTCACCGAGCGCATCAGCGGCAGTGACGATGGCCAGCCGAAAGTCTTCCGAGACTCGGCCATCGAGAACATCACCGAATTCTTCCAACGCTTCCGGGAATTGAACGTCCATTCGAGCGAGCAGCTTGACCAATTGGTCGAGCAATCCCAGCGCATCTTGAGTGGTGTCGAACCGCAAGCGTTGCGTGACACGAATCAACTTCGTCAGCGCGTGGCCGGCGAATTGTCGGCCGTGCAATCGGTGCTGGATGGTCTGCTGGTCGATCGCCCCCGACGCAACCTCCTGCGTCGGCCTCGCTGAGGAGGCTGTCATGCAACTTGTCGTTGATCCGGCTGGCGGCGTGCGCTGTCTGTATGACGAAGCCTTGCCACTGGCCGAGTTTGGCCGGCTGGTGATCGCGCGCGGCTCGCATGTCGAGCCGACCGCAGCCGGCCTGTGGACCGCCGACCTCTCTCCAGTCGGTGGTCCCCTGCTGGGACCGTTTGCCACGCGCTCTGCGGCTCTCGCTGCGGAGCGCGAATGGCTCGAAGCCCATTGGCTAGGCCACGGAGGAAACACGGATTGAACACGGACCCGGCAATGCACTCTTGCCGGTTATCCGTGTTTGATCCGTGTGAATCCGTGGCTCAAGCCTCTGTCTTTTTCTTTTCGCCTCGCGCGTGCGAGGCGGTTGCCTGTGTTGCGACCGCCCCGCGTGGCGGTCGCTCATTCTCACCAAGGAGTTCCCGCCATGAGTCAACACGATTTGAACCGAGAGATTTCCCGCGCCACCGGCGAGTCCGTCAGCACCATCGCCGACATGGGCTTCGTCGAACTGCGTCCGATCCCGTTTGAACGCGAACCGTTGACGATGGATTGGGATCTGCACGACGCCGAACGCAACGTGTCCGTCGTCCCGCAACGCCGCCGCCACAGTGCGGCATAACCGGCATCGGCAACTCACAGCGAGTCGTCACTCAATCACACCATCAGGAGGTTTCTCTTGCTGACTTTTTCCAGACAACTTGCCAAACAAATCCGCTCGGTGTTCCGCCGAGCGTTACAAATCTCCGCGAGCCAGACCGATCAAGTGGTCTGGCTTGTGGCGGACGACTCCGGCCTGCGCATCCGCGCTCAGAATTGGCGGGGGACCGCCGAGCACCACATTCCCGGTGCCGCGACCACCGATTCGCTGCCGCTGACAATGGAAGCTCTCGCCGCATGTGAGAGCACCAAAGCCGACGAACTCGTCAGCGTGGAACGCAACGCTGACGGGATGGTCGTCCTGCGTTGGATGGATCGCTCGATTCCGCAGTCGTTTCAAATCGACGCCAAGAAAATCCAGCCTGATCCGTCGCCCACGTTGCCAGAAACGTGGGCGAGTAATTCCCCCCGTCTGCTCAATGCTTTGAACGACGCGATGAAGATCGTCCCGCCTGATGCGGTGCGGTATGCCATCAACTGTGTGCAATTGCGACCGGACGGCGGACGCATCGCGGCCACGGATACGCACCAACTGCTGATCGAGTCCGGCTTCACGTTCCCTGGCAATAGCGACGTGCTCATTCCACGCACGACACTGTTCGGTGGACGTGAGTTGCCAACCGACCAGCCGGTTGAAGTCGGCTTTACGGCGCATCACGGCGTCTTCCGTGTTGGCCCGTGGACCTTCTGGTTGACGCTCGAAAAGCAGGGCCGCTATCCGTGCGTCGAGAACATTATCCCCGCCGCCGGCACGGCAAAGACTCGGCTCAGTCTTTCTGCGGAGGACTTGTCGTTCTTGCAGGATGTCGTCCCACGACTTCCCACCGAGACCGACCAAGAAGGACGCATCACGCTG
>JAYVSP010000177.1:0-9973 GCA_043775215.1 Planctomyces sp.
GTAAACCTCGACATCTTCTGGCTCAAAGACACGAGCCTCGAAGACTCCGACGACCTGCCGTTACCGGACATCCTCGCCCAAGAGATCGCCGACGATTTACAGACAGCGCTCGAGCAGTTCAGTTCGATTGCTGAGAAGGTGGGAATCTGAAATCTCCAACCAGTCCGCGATGCCAAGGCGACGCTCGTGGTGGCGAAGCTGGATCGGCTGGCTCGCAACGTGGCGTTCCTGTCGGCGTTGATGGAATCGGGCGTCGAGTTCATCGCCGTGGACAACCCACACGCCAATCGGCTGACGATTCACATTCTCGCGGCCGTCGCCGAAGACGAAGCGCGACGTATCAGCGAACGGACCAAGACGGCGTTGGCGGCGGCGAAAGCGCGCGGGACGAAACTCGGCTCGGCTCGACCTGGTCACTGGAAGGGACGCGAACATCTGCGCCAAGCGGCGATTCAGAAGGCGGTACATGTCGCCACCGAAGTCCGGGCGAAAGACACGGACGAAGCGTATCGCGACCTCGCCCCGCTGATTCGAGAACGCCGCGACGCGGGCAAGACGCTACGAGTCATCGCGGCCGAACTCAACGCGCAAGGCTACGAAACTCGACGCGGCAAACCGTGGAACCCAATGCAAGTCGGTCGCGTTCTGCAACGTGACCTGTAATCCTGAGTCAGCAACCTTTCGCCGGCTGTCGGCGGTTCGGAAGTAGTGCTCCGAACCCAGACGGCTCGGCGGAGCACTACGAAGGGTTTGGACATGGCGAGCCTCTATCGCCCCACCGTGATTCGCTACGTGGACTCCCAAGGCTGACAGGTTCCCAAGGGGACGGCCGGTGCCAAGCGCATCCGCGAGAAGTCCAAGACGATCCGGGGACGGTATCGAGCGGCCGACGGGAAGATTCGCACCGTCTCGTTGTGCGACGATCCCGACGCGGCGGAAACGATGCTCGCCGAGATTGCTCAACGCGCGAAACGCGAAGCGCGCGGCGACATCGACCCGTTTGAACTGCATCGGAAACGACCTTTGACCGAACACGTGGAAGACTTCCGAGCGTTCCTGGAATCGAAGGGAAACACCGCGGCTCACGTCGCATTGACGCTGCAACGTATCACGTCGGCGTTCGACGGCTGCAAATTCCAAAAGCTGGCGGACCTCAACGCGGGTCGCGTCTCCGGCTGGTTGGCCGATCGGCGAAAACCGAAAACGGACAGAGTGGCTCGTGAAGGATCGACGCTCGCCGGAGAATCCGTTCGCTCACTTGTCGCGGCTCAATGCGCGCGTCGATGTTCGCCACGAACGCCGCGCGTTATCGGCCGACGAACTGTCTCGGCTCGTTTCCACAGTGGAGAAGAGCCAAGAGACGTATCGCGGTTTGGACGGTGTGACGCGAGCAATGCTGTACCGGCTCGCAACGATGACCGGGTTGCGAGCGGCCGAACTGGCCAGCCTCACGCCGGCATCGTTCGACCTCGTGGCCGACACGCCAACCGTCACATTGGAAGCCGGCTACTCGAAACATCGCCGCGAGGATGTCCTGCCGCTTCATCCTGACTTGGTCGCGCGATTGCGCCAGTGGTTTTCAAAACGCGAGGGGAGGCGACCAACGAGCAGTCTTGGCGTTCGACCGTGCGGCAGTCGCGAAGCCAGAGCGTCTGTTTCCGGGGACGTGGGCCAAGCGAGCGTTTCAAATGCTCCGCAACGATTTGGACGCGGCACGGATTCCCTACGTCACGGATGCGGGAGTCGCCGACTTTCATTCGCTGCGGCACACGTTCATCAGCAACCTGGCAACTGGCGGCGTTCATCCGAAAGTGGCTCAACAACTCGCGCGGCATTCAACCATCACGCTGACGATGGACCGCTACACTCACTTGGGGCTGATCGACATTGCTGCTGGCCTGTCGGCACTCCCCACCATCGTCACTTCGGATGCCAACCAGAGCCGAGCAACTGGAACAACCGATCTGACTGGAAGCGGCTCGGATTTAAGTTAAGTTGCACAAAAAGTTGCAACGCTTCTGCCGAAATCACCCGTTTTCAACCGCTATCAGCCGCCTCAACGTCCGTGTCTGCGGAGACACCCAAAATGCAGAAAACCCCGCACAAACATGATGTTTCTGCGGGGTTTTCATCAGCGAGGCCGGCGGGACTCGAACCCGTAACCTCCGGATCGACAGTCCGGCGCTCTAACCAATTGAGCTACGGCCCCTAATTCACCCCAGTGTCGCGATTTCGAGCGATGGCTCGAAAAGGTCGCGGGATTCTAGCCCGCGACCGGGTCGCGTCAATAGATTCGGCAATCGCCAACTTTGGCATCAATGTATTCTGCGATTTGAACCGGCGATTACTCCTTCAAGACCATGTCGATACACATCACGGCCCCCAAAATAAGCTGCCGCAATGGGCTGTCTGACGGCACTTTCTCGTCGATCGAGAGCACATAGTTGTCCGCACTGGTGAATAGCTCTTTGCCCAAACCGCCCCATTTCTTGGTGACACGGGCAAGTTGCGATGTTCCGGCCATGAAGCTGAAGTCCCAGCCCGTCCATTTCCCTTTGAGTTCGCACAGTGGCTTGTCGTCGGCATTCAGCACCTGAAAGGCTCCGCCGATCGAAAACAACTTCTGTTTGAAGCCACCAATGACCTCATCGTTTTCGTCGAGCACTTTCACCTTCGACAGGAACAACGAGACGCCACGAGTCACCCGTACCACGGGTTCTCCGTCCGGAGTGCGGACCTGCACGTCGAACGGGGTCATCCGCTTATAGTCCGTGAACCGCAGCATCTTGGTCAAGAAGCCCAACTTCTCTTCGCGGCACTCCATCACCAACGCCCCGGTCTCTGGATCGTAAATGTCGAAGTTATTCGCCGCTTTGAAAAAGCCAACGTGCTCTTTAACCAGAAACAGATTGCCTGTGAGAATCGGGGGCATCAATAGTCCTTGCTGTGAAAGTTGAATTGAATTGTTTGGTGGTTTGCGGTGGAGACTTCGTGCGGAGTGTGCTGTCGATCGGTAAGTTCGCGGCTCACTCCAGCAGCATCGTCACCAGGTCGTGGACTCAATACGCTTCGATGCCCCATTCGCCGCCATGAGCCGGATTTCCGATGATCCTTTGTCGCTTGGGATCGACGACAAAATCGAGGATTTCCAACGGGATTTGGCCAATGAGAACCGGGACGCCGCCGGGCGCTTCCATGACATCGACGGTGCAGGTTCGACCTTCAATCGTCAGGCGGACGGCATCGAACATGCCCGCCAAGCGTTCGCCTGCGGCGGTCTTGAAACGCTTCTCGCCAAATTTCGTGAGTCCCAGAGCTTTGACCATCTTTTTCGGGAGGGTCAAGAACGCCGCACCGGTATCAACCAAGGCGTCATCAACCGTGATTCGACGAACTTCATTGGCTTTGATGACACCATGCTTCACGGCCCATTCATCACTGGCGTTCTCGACAACAATCTTTGTCGTCACTCGTTCCATCTTAGTCGTCCTTTTTGTTCGTGAGCGTCGGACTTGGGTGGTCAGGATGGCATACTCCGAGAATTCAAAATCGGCGAATTCATTCCGTGATCGCTGTCAATCAGAATGGTCGCCACTGGATGAATCGTCAACGGCCAAATTTCATCCGCAACAAAACGACCCTCACGCCAGCGGCTTATTGTCGAACAGTTCCAAATGCGAAGGAGTCCCGGCCATGAAGAGGAAAATCACCCGCTTGGCTTTCGGCGCGAAATGCGGCTGCCGCGCGGCGAGAGGGTTCGTGGCTGACGTCGCTTCGCTGGTCAGCAGCGATGCCAGAGTGGCTGTTGCCAAGTCGACGCCACAATCTCGGAGTACGCACCAAAATCGTGGCGGCTGGCTCAATCGAATCGGCCATGGAAAGTGTCAATGCTCTCGACGCGGCCTATCAGGGTTTGAAGGAAATCGCTTCGACCATCGAATTCGCCGTGGAACTTGGGCTCTCGAAACCCGAATTGGTCAGCGACCCTTTGGAATCGCTGGATCGAATGGGCGGAGCGGTGTTTTCATACCGACGATCGATGTCATCAGGCTGCGGAACCACAAACATAGCACCCCCATGATGCCCGCGGCCATGCTGACAATCAGCCCACGAGTCACCGACTTCGGCCGAAACGTCCAGACAATTTCGTGCGTGCCGGACGGAACTTGTACTCCGCGATACATCCCTTCGATGCGGAGCGGTTCAGCGGGCTGGCCGTCAACGCTGACTTCCCAGCCCGGATAGAACAAGTCGGTGAGGATGACTTCACCGCCTTGCAACGAATTGGAGTGAAGCGTCACTTGGTTCGCTCGATAGTCGGTGACTCGGACGTCGTCGCCGGCTTGCGGATCGGCGAACGCGGCACGGCCGCGAGTGCCCAGCAGTTCGTACAAGTACAACGGCTCATCGGGTGAGCGTCCCCATGCCGGATGCAGCAACGGATCGAGGCCGCGCCAAACGGGACGCACGGGCCAGGCGGAATTCTTCAACGGTTCGAAACGCAGCAAGTGCGTGACTCCCGCGCGACGCAGCCACGCAACCTGAGCTTCGATGGCGGTGCGGTCGTTCGGATCGGAGGCTTCGTCGGGCATCGTCAGTCGCGGATCGAAGTACTCGCGCGGCGCGAGTCCCAGATACTGTGGCGTCGCCGCGAAGCCGGTCAGAGTCGGCAGGTTCGGTCCCGGTGCGAACATCCGTGGCGGTTGCGCCGACTGCGAAAGGACTCGGCGGATCGGACTCTCGGATCGGTGCTGAATCGGCGGATCGGACAGCGGAAAGGCGTTCGTGACCCATTGGCTCACCACCCACAAATCGAATGCCGTCAGACCGAAGACGATCGCGAACACCGCGCCGCGCAGCGATCGCGAACCGATCAGCGGCACCACGCGATCGAACACGACTCCCGTCACAAGGGCCATTCCCAGAGTGGTCATCAAGCCATATCGCCCCAGACCGGCAAAGAAGTTGAAACCCGGCAGATACTGAATCAACGGCAACAAGCCGCCCGTTGCCAGAAGCAGGCCGAACAAGCTCAAGCCAATCCACAGCCACCACAGCCGGCGAGCGGCTGGAACCGGCGCATCAGAAGCTGTCGTAGCCGAAGTCGTGAGACTTCGGACCGAACTCTCACGAGTCCGGCTACCTTGGATCGTTGTTTCCGCGCCGTGCCGCGCGGCGACTCCCGCGAGCAGCACCAGCCAGGGCATCAGGCCGAAATACAGATGTGCCTCGGTTTTGTTGGTGGGTGAGTCGAGCGACAACAACTTGAGTGTTTGAATCGCTTTGTCGGTGTCGACGTCGGGCGCGTACCACATCCACGGCAAGAAAGTCTGAGACAAATACAGCGGCGGGATGTGGCCGTAACCGACGTCGCGCGTCAGACGCAGGCTGAGCAACTTCAACTCCCACGTCGGCCACAATTGCACAGCCGCCAGTGCGAAGCCCAGTCCGATGCTCGCCAGCAGAAACCCGCACACGCGGCCGCGCCGCGCGAGGATCGATGCGGCCAGCCACTCGGTCGCGTACCACAACCGTGCGGGGACATACGCCGTCAGCGTCAACACCGTGATGAATGCCAAGTTGTAATGTCCGGCAAGCAAATGCAGTCCCAAGCCCGCGCTCAGCAGCAATAAATAACGGCGCTGACCTTCTTGCAGATACGACTCGACACACCACAGCCCCCACACGAAGTACAAGCCGCCAATGTTGGCCCATTCCAAACTGGCTCGCGGCGGAAACCAGCCGTAGGTGTAAATCAGCGACGCCAGCAAGCTGCCGATCACCGACAATCGCAAACGCCTCGCCAACAGATACGCCACAACGAACGTCGCGATGTAATGTCCCACATGGCTGATGCTGTACGCCAGATTCACATCGAAAACGCGATAGAGTACGACGTTCGACGGATAAAACGCTCCCGTCTGACTTTCGGCCACCAGCGGGTAACCATGTCCAGACAGCGAGTTCCACAACGGGAACTCACCCGCGTGCAGGCGGTCGGCGTACCAGACCTTTTGCGGCATGAAATAGGTGTAAGTGTCCCCGCCAATAACCCCGCCGCCGCTCCAGAGCTTCAGCCAGAAAACGACGGACAGCAGAATGGCCGTGACGAGTGGAACAAGCGCGGCAAGAGGTCGCATGAATGGTTTCCGAGAGATCACGGCTCCAACAAGAACTCAAACGTCGTCGTTCTGTATGGCTGGTCGAACTGGATGCGAAACGCATCGAAAAACCGCCGCCGTCCCAACAGGCTCACTGTGTCTCCAGCGGCAAAACAAATGGGAATCACCAGGCTGCGATCAATTTCAGGAATGAAGATCTCGACGTCGTGGACTCGGCCCATCACCTGGCATTCCTCACGCGGCGAGATGCCGCTCAGGACCATTGGTATTCCATCTTCCCAAGGGATTCCCAGCCGTTCGCAAAATTCACGCGGAGCCATGCTGAGTTCCACACCAACATCCACAAGAAATCTCCAACGAATCAATCGACGGTCCTGATTGAACAACGAGACGTTGAACGCTGGCTCATAGTCCAGAATTGTTCCATCATCGGTGATCACCGGAAACCAAGTTTTGCGGAAGTTCATGCGGGTCGTGCTCGAATTCGGGAAAGCGGAAAGCGGACGACGTAGGTGCGGCTGACATCGTATTCCGCAATCTTAGGAAGCAACTCTGCAAGTGTCGGAGCCGCGGCCACGACTTGGCATTCGTAAACGGCAACGCTCTGGTTGGCATACTTGCCCAACTCCGTGGGTGGCAGTTGCCAGAACCAGTCACTGGAGCGTTCGGCGGATTCCATGGCCGCTTTTTGTTCGGGTGTGGGAACAAACCTGCGAACGATCGGGCGGTCGGTGACGTTTGTTGTGCTCATGTCTTACTCCCTGGTGACGGTTTCGTCCAAGTTTAGCAGTACGCGGGCGATGATTGTCCACACTGCCGCGTCAGCCGGTGTCGTGCCGCTCGGCAAGGTCGGCGGATTGGCGGGATCGTTCGCGGCGACGTCCCACGGCTTGGCATCCGGAGACGAGAACTTGGCCAATTCAATCGCACGTTCGCTTCCCAGAAAATACACATCGACAACACCAAACCGTTGGTCATCCAGGGGCGAACGCAACCGGCAATCCGCCGCTTGGTCACGGTGCGAAATGCCATATTGGTGAGCCAACGCTGCAAGCCCACTGCCGGCCGCCGAAGCTTTCACACGCGGGAATCTCGGTGGCTCATCACGCCCCAGCGGGAAGACGATATCAGCCGGAATGCGTTAGCGCGCGTTAGCGTCCGGTTTTTACCGATTCGAACCGGACGCTAGCGCGTTCCGGCTGATGAAATCGGGATCGACACGAATCACACACGGCTATCTAGAACTCCGCACTCTTCGGCACGCGCGGGAACGGGATGCAGTCGCGGATGTTCGCCATGCCGGTCACCAGTTGAATCAGTCGCTCGAAACCCAGCCCGAAGCCGGAATGCGGTACCGTGCCGTAACGCCGCAGATCGACGTACCACCAATACGTCGCCGGATCGAGGTGGCATTCTTTCATCCGTTCCAGCAGTACATCGAGCCGCTCTTCACGCTGGCTGCCGCCGATGATTTCACCGACGCGCGGAACCAGTACGTCCATTGCTCGTACCGTTTTGCCGTCATCGTTGCAGCGCATGTAAAACGGCTTCAGCGTGCGTGGATAGTCGAACAGAATCACCGGCTGTTTGAAGTGTTGCTCGGTCAAGTAGCGTTCGTGCTCGGATTGCAGGTCGGCTCCCCATTCGAGCGGGTATTCAAACTTCTGCCCGGATTTTTGCAGCACGTCGATCGCCTCAGTGTACGGCAGGCGGATGAACTCATGGTCGAGAATGTTCTGCATCGTGGCGAGCAGTTCGTGCTTCTCGTCGATCCGTTCGTTGAAGAACGCCATGTCGGCTTCGCAGTTCTTCATGACGTCGCCGATGACCGACTTGATGAATGATTCCGCAAGCTGCATGTTGTCGGTCAGCTCGTAGAACGGCATTTCCGGTTCGACCATCCAGAACTCGGCGAGGTGCCGCGTCGTGTTGCTGTTCTCCGCACGAAACGTCGGACCAAACGTGTAACAGTCGCCGACCGAGCAGGCGAAGATTTCCGCCTCCAACTGACCGCTGACAGTCAGCGAGGCGGGCTTGCCGAAGAAGTCGAGTTCAAAATTGACCGGCTTGCCGGATGCGGCCAGCTTGTGCAGGTCGAGCGTTGTGACCTGAAACATCTGCCCGGCCCCTTCGCAGTCGCTGGTCGTGATGACCGGCGACTGAATGTAAACGAAATCGCGCGACTGAAAGAACTGATGAATGGCCGCCGAGACTGCGTTCCGCACGCGGGTGATTGCGCCAAACGTGTTCGTCCTCGGCCGCAGGTGCGCGATCTCGCGCAGGAACTCCATCGAGTGTCCTTTTTTTTGCAGCGGGTACTTGAGCGGGTCCGCCTCGCCGAGCACTCGCAGCGACGTCGCGTGAACTTCGATCCGCTGTCCCTTCGCCGGCGAGTCTTTGATCTCCCCTTCGATGGCAATGCTCGCTCCGGTCGTGACGTGCTTGATGGACTCGGCATAGCCCGGCACGTTCGCATCAATCACGACCTGCAAGTTGGCCAGGCAACTGCCGTCGTTGAGTTCCACAAACGAAAAGGCCTGCTTCGAGTCTCGGCGTGTGCGCACCCAGCCGCGGACATCGACCACTTGTCCGGCTTGGCCATCCTTGAGGGCACGAGCAACTCTTACACGCGTCATGGCAGAACTCCATTCGGGGACAAACTGAATTGTAGGTTGGGACTCCGTCCCGACCGGGTTCAGGACGGAGTCCCAACCAACATCGCAGACAGACGGATTTGCGGTGGCATCTTGGGCGATTGTTCGTGACCTCGCAAGATGCCGCGAGTGAAGGGGTCGGGAGTCTTTTTCAGGTCGGCGTCAACTCGCCTTCGGAGGTCGTGTGGCGATTTAGCCGACCTGAAAAAGACTCCCGACCACGTGGACACACAAATCTGTGGCTGCGGGTTTTAGATGGTGAATGCACGACACGTCACCGCTTTCCAGACCGTTACGAATGGCTCGACGGGCGACATTTCCCGACCACACGCGAACGAATGGTCCTTGAACTCCGCGATCACCGGATATGTTTAATCGCCGTTCTGGACTGACTGAAGGATGGGCCCCTTCATTTTGACGCGTGTCCGGCATCAAGGACACGAAACCATCCGCGGGAGTCAATCATGAGCATGGTGTCGGAATTCAAAGCGTTTGTGCAACGGGGCAACGTCGTCGACATGGCGATCGGCGTCATCATGGGTGGCGCGTTCGGGAAGATCGTGAACTCGCTGGTGGCCGACGTGCTGACTCCGCCGTTGGGCTACGTCACGGGCGGAATGGACTTCAAACAGATCTCCGCAAAGTTGACGCCTCCATCAATCGGCGATGCACCGCCGACTCCGGTGGAAATCAAGTTTGGCCTGTTCCTCCAGGCGACATTTGACTTTCTAATCATCGCCTTTTGTGTCTTCCTGATTGTGAAGTTGATGAATCAGATGAAGAAAAAGGAAGAGGAGGCACCCGCTGCTCCGCCCGAACCGCCGCCACAAGAAAAGCTGCTCACCGAGATTCGCGACCTGCTGAAAGCGCGAGCGTAGCGCTGCGTTGCGACTAAGAATTAGGATTCACCAAATCATCCACAGGGGCGCTAGCCGACTAATGCCCGGCGGTTGATGTGCCCAACCAATTCTTTGCACTGACGCAGCAGTAGTGCGTCTTCAAGACTTAAATCACGGGTTGTGAGCGGCAAGGCTGACGCCGACGTCAGCCGGCGGACATCCCCCACTTCTGAAGACAATGTTTGAAACACTCATCTTCGCTGATCTTCACGAATGACTTCTGGTTGTTCTGCCTTCATGAGCGAAGATCAGTGGAGATCAGCGTTCCTGTTTTCTAAGTCCGTGCTCCGGTCTTCTG
>JAYVSP010000178.1:0-5182 GCA_043775215.1 Planctomyces sp.
CAGAACAACCAGAAGTCATTCGTGAAGATCAGCGAAGATGAGTGTTTCAAAACATTGTCTTCAGAAGTGGGGGATGTCCGGGGGCTGACGCCGGCTAGACTAGAGCCTTGCCGCTCACAACCCCCGATTTAAGTCTTGAAGACGCACTACCCTGTCGGATCGAAAGGATTCACCAAGGCTGGCATACATAAGCTGATTGCACGTCTCCACGAGGAATTGGCTGTTTACGAAGGGAGTGAAGAAGCCAGACATCCTGATTCCAATTGAGCATCAGTCGCGAACAGGCCGCGTGATTCCAAAGTATTCGTGAATAAATGCCTTTCGGTCCCCCTCGTGGCGGATGAGTTGCACCAGCGCGAGGAGCTTTTGTTGATCGCGACGCAACTTCGCAGCTAGCCGTTCGGCATCTTGCAACTCCGGCGGAAGTGGAGCGATTACTTCGATCCGCATCGACTCGGCGTCCCACTCACCCTCGATCACTCCATAGCGGTCCAGCATCGCCAGCGTCGTTTCCAATCGCCGATCGTGCTTTTGTCTCGCGTGAAGTTTCTCGCGCAGCCACTCCAGGCCGAATGCGCCGACTTGTTCGTGATCGTGGACCAGCAGGTCGTAGACTCGCTCGTAAAACTCCGCATCGGGATTGCTCCAGCGGATGAATTCCATCTGCGTCGTCAGGTCGGATTCGTCGTACAGTAGCACGCAGTCGGACGGTCGCCCGTCCCGCCCTGCCCTGCCAATTTCTTGATACCACGACTCCATCGAGCCGGGAATTTCCGCATGGATCACAAACCGAATGTCTTCCTTGTCGATCCCCATGCCAAACGCCGGAGTCGCCAGCACAAGCGGACAGCGGCCTTGCATGAACTCGTTCTGAATCTGCCGCCGCCTGTTCGGTTCCAGATCCCCGTGATAACAGACATGCGACACACGTTGCTTCCGCAACAAATCGCTGAACCGCTCCAGTGTCCGAATGAGTGTGAAGTAGACAATCCCGCTGCCACCGGATGAGCCGTGTCGATCCCGAATTTCCAAGATTCGCGCGAGCTTCTCGTCATCGCCCCAAACTTCGTCGACCGCCACAGTCAGATTCGGCCGGTCGATTCCTTCGTGAAACATCTGCATTTCGTCTGGTTGCAATCCGAGCTGCCGGACGATGTCGGCCTGGACTTCCGGTGTGGCGGTCGCGGTCAGAGCGATCGTAGTTGGATTGCCGATCAGCGCTCGGAACTCGCGCAGCCGCGAATAATCCGGCCGAAAATCGTGTCCCCACTCGCTGATGCAGTGAGCCTCATCGACCGCGAGCAACCACACTTTCCGCTGCGAAATGACCTCGACAAACTCCGGCTTCCGAAACCGTTCGGGCGTGACGTACAGCAGCCGATATTTTCCCTTGGCCACGTCCGCGTACCGCCGCTCCCGCTCTTCGCGCGACAGCGACGAGTTGATGAAAGTCGCCTTAATGCCGCGCTTCCGCAGCGCGTCGACTTGATCTTTCATCAGCGCGATCAAGGGCGACAGCACCACCGCCAGATTAGCTGCCGCGGATTCTTCAGCAACAGGCATCAGCGCCGGAATCTGATAACACAGAGACTTCCCGCCGCCCGTCGGCATGATGACCAGCGAATGCCCGCCGCTCAGCACCCGCTGGATAATCGCTTCCTGCGATCCGCGAAAGGCGGGATAGCCAAAGAATTTGTGCAGTGCGTCGATCGGTTGCATAAATTTGGAGTGCGGGGATGCATCCCCGCTTTCCTTTGCGGCGGAGCCGCTTTCATTGGACGTGGCTCGACCGGAAAAAGAACGAAGTAGAAAAGCGGCTCCGCCGCAAAGGAAAGCGGGGATGCATCCCCGCACTCCAAAGTTAGTACAGCGGCTTTCGTCCCAATTCGCGACGGACGACTGCCCATTGCCCGGCATGCATCATCCAGTGGCTGCCTTGCATCGAGAACATCGCGCCGACGGTCGGGGCATAGTCCACGCCCGTGGGTTGATCGAGGTTTGCATCCGTCTGTTTGGCGAGCGCCGCGAGCGTGGCGGCTCGCTGTTCTTGATAAATCCGGAGAAGTTCGGCCTTTGCAACAAAAGCCTTCGGATCGTCGCCGCCGCTGGTCTCGGCCGTGTATTTCTCCGCAAAGCCCGCGGGTAAAACCGGCATCGAAGCCACTTTGCCGATCATCTGATTCTCTGAAACGATCAAGTGCCCGACCTGCCAATTGATATGGTTACATCCGGGACAGGGACGGTGCATCAATTCCTGATCGGTCAAATCTTCGAGATATCCCATCGAGACCATGCCACCGCATTCGATTCCCAGTTTGATCGCATCTCGCGCGTCCATTGATCGTCTCCAAAATCGAGAGGGTGAAAAACTTCGTCCGCATGAGGAGCATACTTCCGCCGGAAGCGATTCATCAATGTGACGGGCTCGTTCGGGGTCAGCGAGAGATTTTTCAATGAGCAACGTGGTTTGTTTCCATCCGTGTGGCCTTCCTACCCGTGTGGGATCGCGCTCCTGAAGTATTCTCGAACGCGATGTCCCACACGGATACGAAGACCACACGGATGGGGGCAAGACGTCGTTGCCATCGCACCAGAATAGGGCCGGTTCTGAGATGTTGGACTGGAGCCGGACCGGCGTACTTATTTTTCTGATCCCTTGACTTGGTTGTTGGCGGCCTTCGACCGCCTGGATAAGCTCACTCCTTAACGATGCGGTCGGTGCGGTGATCAGGAGACGGCGATGTTACAAGTTCTCGGTGGACCAAAGCGGTTGTGCAACGGCATGACTCGTCGCGATCTGCTTTCGGTGGGCGGCTTGAGCCTCTTGGGAGTGGGGCATCCCGCTTGGACTCCGACCGCGCCGAGTGCCGAAACGTTGGCCGAGAAGTCGTCGGACACAACGCTGCCGGGATTTGGCCGAGCAAAGAACGTCATCCTGCTGTACCTGTTCGGCGGGCCGAGTCACCTCGAAATGTGTGACATGAAGCCTGCCGCTCCGATGGAGATTCGCGGCCAGTTCCAGTCGATCGCGTCGTCGCTCGCCGGGTGCGACGTGTGCGAGCACTTGCCAAAGATGGCCCAGGTCATGGATCGCGTGACCGTGGTTCGCTCGCTGACGCATCAATGGAACTTTCATGGCATGCAATACGCGACCACCGGATCGCCCGAAGGAAGCATTCCGCTCGAAGAGACGCTGGGGCATCCGCAGCATCAGCCGTTCTTGGGATCGGTGGTCCATTACCACGATCAACAGCGGCGCGGGCCAAAGCCACACGGCGCGATCCCCGACAACATCGTGCTGCCGTTTCTGCTGAGCACTCGCCGTTCGGCCGCGAGATACACTCCGCCGTTTGCTGCGTATCTCGGCACCCGCTTCGATCCGATCTGGACCGAGTTCCGTGGCGAGGCGACTCGTAGCATGACACGTCGGTCGTTCGGGCCGCCGGCCGAGATCGCCGATCCGTACCTCGGCGTGAAACGTGATTGCCGTTTCTTGATCGCCGCCGAAGCGGACTTGCCGGCCGATTTTTCGCTGGACCGATTGAACCGGCGGCGCTCGCTGCTGGAGCAGCTTGAAAAGTTGCGGCGAGATCTTGACCGACAGACCTCTCGGTCCGATCTCGATCAAAAGCGGGAGCTGGCGTTCTCGTTGCTCGACTCGCGCGCCATCCGCTCGGCATTCGATCTCGATCAAGAACCGGCCAACATCCGTGACGCTTACGGCATGACGCTGTTCGGACAATCGACGTTGCAAGCACGGCGTTTGGTCGAGGCGGGCTGCCGATTTGTGACGGTTGTCTGGGACGAGTTCGGTCAACTCAACGCCGGCTGGGACACGCACGTCGATCACTTTAACCGGTTAAAGAACGAACTCTTGCCGGGATTCGACTTGGCGTTTTCGGCTCTCATTCACGACCTCGAAGAACGCGGCCTCATCGACGACACGTTGGTTTTGGTGATGAACGAAATGGGCCGCACGCCGCGCTTCGAGGGAGAAGGCCGTGGCCACTGGGGCCGGGCATACTCCAACTTCTTCGCCGGCGCGGGGCTCAAGCGTGGCAACATCATCGGCCGCACCGACTCGATCGGCGCAACTGTCGCCGATCGGCCGCTCACTGCCAAAGACATCCTTGCCACCATCTACCATCTGATCGGCATCAATCCCCACTCGACGCTGACCGACCGACTCAATCGCCCTGTTCCCTTGGTCCATGACGGCAAGGTGATTCCCGAAATGCTCGCGTAGGCAGTGTGGCGTTGTGCCCAATCCGAGTCGCGGAGCGACTCGGCTACGTAACTGAGTCGCTCCGCGATTCAGATTCGCTAGACTTCCGCCGACACCACGACCTTAATTTCATGCACGATTTGATCCAGAAAGAAATTGATGAATACAGTCGATAGCCCGACATTGAAATGCGTGGACTGGAACGCCCTCGCCGAACGAGTCCTCTCTGGCGGCGAAGTGACTCGCGACGAAGCGCTCTCGATCCTGACCGCGCCTGACGACGACGTCCCCGCGATGATCGCTGCCGCGTTTCGGCTGCGGCTGAAGCACTTCGGGCACAAGGTTCACTTCTACTATTTGAAGAACGCCAAGAGCGGACTCTGCCCGGAGGACTGCGGATATTGCTCGCAGAACATCGACTCCGAGGCGGACATCTCGCGGTATCCGATGCTCAACGAGCGGAAGCTGATGGAAGGGGCGGCGGCGGCGGCTTCACTGCAAGCCAGAACATATTGCATCGTCGCCAGCGGTCGCGGCCCATCAAATCGCGAAGTCGAGCACGTCGCCAGCGTTGTCGAGAAGATCAAGGACCAGTACGGCCTCCACATCTGCTGCTGCCTGGGTTTGCTTGAGCCTGAGCAGGCCAAACGATTGAAGGCAGCCGGTGTCGATCGGATCAACCACAACCTCAACACGAGCCGCCGGTACTACGAGCAGATTTGTTCGACGCATTCGTTCGACGACCGGCTGGCCACGCTGCGAACCGTGCGCGAGTCGGGCATGGAACTCTGCTGCGGCCTGATCGCCGGCATGGGGGAAGAGCACGCCGACCTGATCGACGTCGCGATGGAACTTCGCGGCATGAAGGTCGAGTCGATCCCGATCAATTTTCTCAACTCGATCGAAGGGACGCAGCTTGAACGAGTCCGCGAACTCAACCCGCGCTACTGCCTGAAG
>JAYVSP010000179.1:0-36550 GCA_043775215.1 Planctomyces sp.
AACTTCTGGTTTCAGACGGGCGGAAAAGGACGACCGGTCTATTTCTTCGGACGCATCAGCATGCTCTTGATGGCAACCGCCGCGCTGGCCTCGTTAGGATTTGTCGCGAGCCTCGTCATAGGATCATCGGCTGCAGCGTGGTCACTCATTGGAATGACTTTGGGAACAGGATTGGCAGCCGCCGGATTTCTGGCGTTGGGAGTTGGCTTGGAACTCGTGAATGAAACGCACGCCGCCTTGATAGACCATCGCAGCCTGAAAATCGCTGCCGTCCGGCCTGAACCTGCGGAATCCGAGTCAGTGACGTCACAACGTCACGCGGCTTGATTCTCAGTCGCGGAGCAACTGAGCTACGTAGGCGAGTCGCTCCCGCGACTCGCATTCTGAACGTCGGTTGATTCCCGATGTTGCGATTTGCGGTGATCGATCGCGTCTCGGGAATCTCAGTCGCGGAGCGACTGAGCTACGTGCTTGACGCCTCTTCCTGAGGAGTCGGTCGGAAGTCTTGGAAAGATAGCCGAACTTTTCGGACGAAGTTTTGGAGAGAGATCGTCGCGATTATGAAGTTGACTGTATTTGAGACTTGAACAGTCTGAACATGGGCTTAAACTCGTGCCGCGTGCTGGCAAAGAATAAGCCGCGTCATGGACGACTCCGATTAAGGACCGTCATGACCACACCCCCTTCTCGACCCTTCGTGCCTCGCGAGTTTCCCGATGTTTTTCGGGAAGAACTGGACCTGATCGCGAGCCGTCGCAAAGCCGCGATACCTCGGAATGAGGACCAATTGCTAGCGGATCGGCTAGTCAATGTGGACGCGGAAAAATTGCAACACGAGCTTGTCGGATTGGCGCTTTCTGGCGGCGGAGTCCGATCAGCCGCCTTCAACTTGGGTCTGCTGCAAGCGTTCCATGAACATGACTCTTTGCGGCAGGTGGACTATCTCTCGACCGTTTCTGGTGGCGGATATGTTGGCTCGCATCTGTCATCTCTGGCGATGCATCCGCAGGCGAAGTTTGATTGGGAGTGCGACAAGCTGGCCCAGCAATCAGGACCGCGAGCGACTGCGACAGATTGCCCGCAAGAATTTGGAGCGAAAGCTCAAAGCAAATTCGACGAAACGGTTAATCCGGTGCATGCCACGCTCGGTGCGGGCCATCGCGGTCTCGCGGCGGAAGCCGTAAAACGGATCGCAAAACGCTGCCGGTATCTGGCGAACCCATCACATTTCCTCAACCGGCAGTTGATCGGGGCCGTGTGTTTGAATGCCGTGACGCTCAGTGGTCTGCTGGCATTGGCAGCGATCGTGGCTTGGGGGTTTCGAACGTTGGACGGTCGCGAGACGATGTGGTTCTTAGATGCTGCAGGCGTGCGCGGCGACATTTCACGAGCCATGTTGCCGTCCGTGCTGCTGTTCGGGGGTTGGTTGCTGGCCTGGATGCTCGCGTTCTTTCGTGACCGCGACAAAGCGCATGGCCATGTCGCGAAAATCCTGCTCATGCTGTGGTTGATTGCCACCTTACTGGGAATTGCATCATTGGCTGGTCTGGGTGATGTTGGGATCGCAGAGCATACGAAGCAGTCCCGCAGCCTTGCGCCGAACATCGATCGACAGGTCACCGATTGGTTCGGCAAGCTGGGCTATGCGGCTTTGATCGCGATCGGCGGCGCGCTGCTGCCCTATCTCAGTCCGAAAGCGTTGCTGCGGAGCGCCACGGTCAATCGCCGGGGAATCTCCGGACTGATCTATCGCACCTCGACATGGGCAATGCTCTTTGGAGTTCCGCTCGTCCTATTTTGGTACATGTCCCAAGAAGATGTTTCCGGGTGGAATAATCAGCGAACGGCCCCGATAGTTTTGCCGGGAATTGGCGTGATCAAGGACGCTGATGAATCAAGCACTGCGAAGACAGCAGATGTGACCACGTCACCTTCCATGATGCCCGCGGCCAAGCTGGTTCTTAGCAACCTTGGGGTAATGGACGATCCCCAAGCATTGAAAAAGCGGGTGCAAGATCACCTGACAGCGATCGGCATTCAGTCCAATGATTTAACGTATCTGGAGAAATATGATTTAAGATATTCCATACGCAGTCCGGCAGAGTTTTGGAGTCAGGTGGAACGCTGCAGCGCTGTGGAGGGGCTTGGAAGAGGGTGGTTTTTGCCATTTCGGCAAGAACAAAGAAGTCATGCTGCGGAGTTAACGGCCACACTCCACCATGACCAGTTGCTGCCGCCGAGTTTGGCGCAGAAGTTTCAGAATACGGCCAATGGAGTCTTCAAGCGAATCACTCACGATCCCAGGACGCTCGAAGAAAAATACCGGCGAGTCGAAAAGAAAGAATCACTGTGGAGTCTGGTCGGTGGTTCGTTGTTGTATTTATTCACTGGTTACGATGACACGTATTTCGGCTATCAATGGGAGCGCAAGCGACAATTTACCGAGGGCTGGGATGAACTTGCGAAAGCAATCAGTGCCGAGGTTTTGGCTGATGTCAACATGTCTAGTTATGTCGCCAACTCTGCGGCTCTCACCGAAGATATTCTCAAAACGAATCCCAAAGCTGCCGATTTGAGGCCGTTATTGGTCAAGGCGGAGTCACTGAAATCCGAATTGACTCGCCTTCTACTCGCGATTCGCCAGACAGAGTTGCAGAGCACGAGCGGCACCCGAGCCAGCCCGACAAGCGTGGAGGCCGCTCTGGTGACGGTACTTCGTGTCGATCCCCGAAACTTGAAGGTCGACCGTTTCGATGAGAGGCGCGCTTCGGCCATGAAACTGGTCAAACTTTGTGAACAAGTCCGCCAGACAAATCGCGAGATTTTGCAGTCTTTGTGTCCAGAACACATCACATTGCCGGACACGATTTTCGCGAGTGTCGTTCAAGAGCATGATCAGGAACACCGGCTGTGGATGGCAGGATGCATGGGATCGACGTGGCTGGTGCTGAGCATGTTGGTCAGCCTGAATGCCATTTCGATTCAGGGAGTTTACCGCGACGCCCTCAGTCGGGCGTGGATCGTCGATGCCACTCAGCAAAACGGCGAATCACAGACGCTGGGCGAATTGGTTGCAGCCGCCAAACGTGGCTGCCCGTATCATCTGGTGACCGGCGCCATGAGTTTCGGAGCAAGCTGGGATTTTGAGCCAACGGGCACGCCATTTCTCTTCTCGCCGTTGTATTGCGGCAGTGAATCCACCGGGTACGTCCCCAGCACTCGATATCAAAACGGCACAATGACGCTCTCTGACGCGATGGGAATTTCGGGTGCTGCTGTCGCGCCTCCGCAGGTTACGGATCCTCTGGGTCGCACGCTGCTGATTCTGGCGAACTTCCGCATGGGAACTTGGTTGCCGAATCCCTTGAAAGGCTGCTGGCATCTCGATGCTCACAGTCTCCCTTGGATTCAACGAATGGCAATCCAGTTTTGGTCGGAGTACCCGCAAACGCCCGGGCGAGTCTATCTTCAGTGGTTCCTCTGGCAGTGGTTCTTTCCGGAACGGCAGACCTCGTTCGTGTATGTGAGTGACGGCGGACATCATGAGAACTTAGCAATTGAGGAATTACTCAAGCGTCGCTGCCGGCTCATCATTCTCTCCGACGCCGCGGAAGACTCGAAGTATTCTTTTTCCGACTTTATCAATGCAGCACATCGACTCAGTTCACAGGTGCGATTCGAACGACTGGACTGCGCCGAGCGTGATGCGATTCTGGATCCGGCCAAAACTGGCCTTTTTGAGCCGCTGATTCCTCAGGCCAATACCGGTTACACGGCAAAGCACTTCATTGTTTTGCGCATCAAATACCTCAGCGATCTTCCTGAATCAGAATCGCAGACAGGTTATTTGATCTACATCAAACCAACGCTCACTGGCGACGAAGATCCCGGATTGCTCGGATTTCGTACGCTGAGTCCCGAATTCCCACACGATCCAACCTCTAATCAGTTGTTCGAGGATGATAAGTTTGAGGCATACCGCCGATTGGGTTATCACATCGGGTGTGAGCTATCGACGTTCGCCCGCGGAGCGAAGTCGGATTCGTCTTGGTTGGGCAACTGGAATCCGCCTGCCGAAATCATCGGTGCAGCCGTGCATCCGAAAGTTGGCGGAGCGACGTCGGATCCCGAAATGTTGACTCTGCTCGAGATTGCTGAGGATTCGCGTGCCGATGTGCTCGAACGTTGGTTCGCGATGCGAGAACTCGCGGACTTGGGAGAAAAACATGCTTGGCCGGTATTGCTGCGTCTCTTGAAAGATCCGAAGAGGCAGGTTGCCTTCGTAGCATTTCTCACCTTGTGGCGACTTTCCCAGGGAGGTGCCGACGTCGGAATTGCGGCACTCAATTCCCCGCACCTCCGCGTCCAATTGGAATGTCTACGGCTGATGCGCGAGACCCTGCATCAGAACACATCCCAACAATTCTTCTCTGGAGCGCATGGCGACTTCTTCACGGCGACACTCTCCCTCTTCCGCCTGCCTCGGGTAACCGGGCTTTCAAAGATCGAAGAACGCCTCTGGACTGAAGCATTGAAACTTCTGGACGTGTTTGCCGCGCGGGGTTTTTCCGAGTCCTTCCGGAAGCCATTTGAACGCCAGATGTTCGCCGTCTCATCGTGCGAATCAATACCGCAGCAGGTGCGTGATTTAGCCGATGTGCTGCGGTCGCGACTGTGAACCAGTAGCCCCGCCGACTCTGTACCGGCGGGTTATCGACGAGATCATGACGAGCATCTGATGGCAAGGCTTTGTCGTGCTACTTGGCGGACAGTGTGGCCACCAGAATTCCCGTCGCAACGGAAACGTTCAGCGACGTAACTGCGCCTTGTGGAGTGATGCGGCAGACTGCGTCGCAGTGCTCCTGTGTCAGGCGGCGCATTCCTTTTTCTTCATTGCCGACAACCAACAGCCAGGGACGTCCGCGGTCGACGGCTGTAACGTCGTCGGTCGCGTGCTCGGACGTGCCGAGAACCCACAGGCCGGATTCCTTCGCGGCGGTGACGGCACGAGCCAAGTTCGGCACGAGTGAGAACGGCACATGCTCAACTCCTCCTGCCGCGACGTCATAGACTGTCCCGTTTATCGGAGCGGAGCGATCCTTGGTGATGACGATGCCCTGCACGCCGAAGAAGGCCGCCGTGCGGAAGATCGCGCCGACGTTGTGCGGGTCTTGCAGATTGTCGAGCGCTAGCCACAGACCATGTCCATTCGCTCGAGTCGCCGCGTCGGCGAAGAGCTGCTCAATCGACACGTCGGCTCGTTCGCGAACGATTGCCGACATACCGGTCTCGCGACCTTCTTTCTCGCCTCCGCGACGGTCTCGCGACGACGGCCGGCCACCGCGGGTCACACGAATCGCGTTCGCCTGGGCGACATCGAGCACTTCGGACCACGCGGCACTCGGCGCGTCGCTCGCCACTTGAATGTCGAAGACGTCGCGCGGCCGAGTTTCAATCGCGGCCAGGACGGCGTGCGGGTTCTTCAGTTCAAGTGACACGGATCAGCTCCTCGTTGATTTGGGTTCGTTAATATTTTTGTGCCTCGTTTTCGGTCCTTGCGTCTTTTTTGTTCCCTTGCGTTCGTTTGTCCCCATCGAAAGGACAAAAGGGATGCAAATGACGCGCAAACATCAACCCAACATGGCGCCCGCACGTTGCCGCTGAGCTTCATAGAACAGTACGCCGGCGGACACGGCCGCGTTCAATGACTCCACGGCTCCGAACTGTGGGATCGTGACCAATTCGTCGCAGGCTTCAAGCAACTCCGGGCGAATCCCTGAGCCTTCGTTGCCAATCACAATCGCAGCGGGGACTGTCAGATCACAGTCGAAGACCGGCCGCGAAGCGATGTGGCTCGCACCAATCAGGCGAATGCCGCGCGAGTGAAGCTGCCCTGCGAGGCTCAGCAAATCATCGGCCTGAGCGATCCGCAAATGATTGACCGCTCCGGCAGAACTGCGGGCCACCTGGGCAGTGACTTCAACCTGCCCGCGCACGGGAACAAACAACGCATCAACTCCCAGCACATGAGCCGATCGAATCACCGCTCCGAAATTGTGCGGGTCTTGAATGCCGTCCAAGAGGCCAAACAACGGGCACGGTTTCGCGGCGGACAGGACAACTTCAACCGGGTCGTACGGAAAAGGCGCCATCTTGGCCAGAAAACCTTGATGCTCACGCGAGTGGCACCGCTGCGTGAGCCGTTCAGGAGGGCACTTGAAGAAATCAAAACGCTCCTGTTGTCTCGCGAAGTCGACAGCGAACTTCAAATCCTCGATCGGCAACTGATCGCTGACGTGCAGTTCCAGCACGGGCCAGCGACCGGCACGGAGCGTTTCCATGACAACGTGCCGTCCCCACAGCCAGCATTTCTGATGATTGCCGAGCAACTCGGATTTGCCTTTTTGCCGGCGATATCGCTCGACCATGACCGCCTCAGCGCGTTTTGTGGCGAACCGGGCGGCGTTAGCCCCCGGCCGGTTATTGTTACGGCTTCATCGAAGAAGGTAATAAGGAATTGGCTGCGTGTCGTCATGGCGGTCGAGAAAATCGGACCGGTTGCCTCGTTCTATTGGCCACATTAGGAATTCGACAGCATCATCAAGGTGGCGTTCAAACGTCGTAAACTTTGTCGATTCTTCAACGCGGTTGGGTTATGAATGCCGCCGTTTTTTCCGCTCGCCGCGCGCCGGTGCGTTGGCGGGACAATGATGTGTACTTCCCACGACACAAGGCGCGTGCCTGCGGCGTGCGGTTAATCGATCACGAAAGACCAGACAATGCGTCTCGCAGTTCAACGGATGATTCGGATTGTGGTCGTGCTAATTGTGATCGTCGGCTTGCCAATCCTCGGTTTCGAAGGGATACCGCGACTCAAAGAGTGGTGGGACCGTCGTCATCCGCACGTCGATTCCGCCTCCATTCTGGCCGAGAAGGCGATGCCTCGTGGAGCGCTGGTTGACGCCAAGACGTTGCGATTGCCCCTTGAAGTCATCGAAACGCTGCAAGTTCAGATGGCCGAGGTGCAGCCCGCGCTCACCTCGGACACGCTCAAGCTGGAAGGTTCCTTGTTTCTGGACGCGAACCGGCTGGTGCATGTCAATCCTCGCTTCTCCGGGGACGTGATTGAGTTGGGGCAGATTGAGGTTTCCGCGAGCGATCAGATCCCGACATCGGAAAAAAAGACCCCCTCGCGATCGGTCAGCTTTGGGGACGTTGTGCGCAAGGGTCAGCTTCTGGCGGTGATCTGGAGCAAAGAACTGGGCGAGAAGAAAAGCGAACTGGTTGAAGGTTTGACCAAACTGCGATTCGATGAAGAAAAACTGAAGCGTTTGGAAGACTTGCTCGCGAAAGGGGCAGTGCCCGAGCGTACCGTGTTCGATGCGCGGCACGATGTCGAGTCGGACATCATCACGATTGCTCGCGTCGAACGGACGTTGCGGTCGTGGCGGCTGACCTCCGAACAAATTCAGGCGATTCGCGAAGAGGCAGAACGAGTCCGCGCTCACAAGGGGGACTGGCACGCGGAACTCGATGACACTTGGGCGCGGGTCGAAATCCGCGCGCCGATGGACGGGACGATCGTCGAGAAGAACATGGCGGTTGGAGATTTCGTGAGCACTGATCTCGATCTTTTCAAAATCGCTGATTTGCGGCGGCTGGATGTTCTCGCGCATGTTTATGAGGAAGACATTTCCTTGCTCGAAGCGTTGCCTGCCGAACAGCGGCGCTGGGCCATCCGATTGAACGCGGAACCGCAATCGCAGCCGTTGGAGGGAAGTTTCCAGCGAATCGGTAACTTGATCGATCCCGCGCAGCACACGGCTTTGGTGATGGGCTGGGTCGACAACTCGGCGGGACGCTTGCGGGCGGGACAATTCATCTCCGCCCAGATCACGTTGCCTCCGGACCCGGATGAGGTGGTGATTCCGTTGTCGGCGCTGGTCGATCTCGAGGGCGAGTCGCGCGTGTTCGTGGAGACCGACTCCGACACTCATGAGTTCACTTTGCGTCACGTGTTACCGACTCGCCGACGGAACCAGTCGGTGTTCGTCTCCTCGAAGTCGCAAGCAAGACAAGATCAATCGCCGACGGACGTACTGAGGGTCGGCGAGCGTGTGGTCGCGGTCGGAGGAGTGGAAATGGCGGCGGAACTGGAAGCGTTGCGTGCCGCCGCGCGCACGACAGTCTCAACCAAAGCAACGGCGCAGAGCACACCATGATTGGCAAACTGCTGGATTGGGCGATTCATAATCGCGTCGTAGTCGTGCTGCTGGCGCTGTCGCTAGTGGTCACCGGCGGCTTTGCCGTCTCTCGCGTCAATGTTGAAGCGTATCCCGATCCGGCTCCCGCGATCATCGGCGTCGCGGCCATCTATCCCGGCGCATCGGCAGAAGAGGTCGAACGGCAATTGATCGTTCCGATGGAAGTCGCGCTGGCTGGAATGCCCGGTCTCAAGTACACGCGCAGCAAAGCGATGTTCGGCCTGGCTTACATGCTCAATCAGTTCAACTATGGTATCGACTTCAAAGATGCTCGGCAGGAAGTCATCAACCGGCTGTCTCAGGCGGCGCTGCCCAAAGGTGTCGTTCCACAGCTCACTCCCGCTTCGTGCATCGACGAAATTTATCGCTACACACTGCGGAGTCCGAAAGACGCGCTGGGTCGCGACATCTACACGCTGTACGACCTGAAAGCGCTGCAAGACTGGACGCTCGACCGCGAACTCAGCCGCATCCCGCGCGTCGCCGGGATCACCGGTTGTGGCGGCATGGTTAAACGATACGAAATTCATCCCGATCCCGATCGGCTCAAAGAGTATGGCATCACACTGCAACAACTGGAAAACGCCATCTCGTCGAGCAATGCCAATGTCGGTGGCAATCTGATCGTGCAGGGCGGCAATGTACAGGTCGTCCGCGGCATCGGACTGATTGGCGGTGGCGAAGATCCGATGGTCTATGCCGCATCGCATTTCACCGATCCAGTCGAGGCAGCCGCTTATCTTCGCGCCGAAGAGCATCGCCGCATCGCCGAGATTCGACAGATCGTCATCACGGCGACGGACAATGTTCCGATCCGCGTGGAGCATGTGGTTGAAGGCGGGCCGCTCCGAATGGGGGCCGAACTCGGCAAGCAAGGGGTTGTGGTCGGCCATCACACGCGGCAGGGCAAAATCAGTTTCGCGCATCCGCTACGAGACAAGGATGGGCACGAAGTTCTGACGAACGGCCAGCGGACGGTCAGCGACGAAGACGAGAAAGTGCAGGGAATCATCCTGTTGCGAAAGGGAGAACAATCGCTGCCGACTTTGGAAGCCGCACGCGAAAAGATCCGCGAACTCAATGAGACCCCCGGCACGCTGCTCCCTGGCGTCAAGATCGAGCCGTATTACAACCGCACGACCTTGATCGACGTCACAACCGCGACCGTTCGCAAGAATCTGATGGAAGGCATGGTGCTGGTGACGGTCATTCTGCTGATGTTCATCAGCAATGTGCGGACGGCGCTGATCGTGGCGATCAATGTACCGCTGGCGCTGTTGTTCGCCTTCGGCGTGCTGTATCTCCGCGGACGGTCGGCGAACTTGTTGTCGATCGGCGCGGTGGACTTTGGCATTATCGTCGATTCGACTGTGATCATGGTGGAGAACATCTACCGCCGACTGAGCGGCACCTCGGACACGATCGATGAGCCGTTGCCGGAACGGATTCTGCGGGCGGCCCGCGAGGTCGAGCGCAGTCTCTTTTTCTCGACGCTTATAATGGTCTGTGCTCTGTTGCCTCTGTTCACTATGCAGGGGCCGGAAGGACAAATCTTCGGCCCGATGGCCGACACTTACGCTTTCGCACTCGCCGGGGCGCTGCTGCTGGCGTTGACGATCTCGCCGGTCCTCTGCGTGCTGTTCTTCAAGAAGTTAAAGCCCGCCCGCGACAACCTGCTCGTGCGATCCCTTAAACGGTTGGTGCTGTGGCAACTGAACTGGGTGTTGGACCACCGGGTGTGGGTGCTGGGCTGTACGCTGGGGTTTGTCGCCGCGACGCTGGGAACCTTGCCGTTCCTCGGCCGCGAATTCATGCCCGAACTGGAAGAAGGGAATATGGTCGTTCGTGGCATCTTCCCGGTGAACATCGCTCTGGATGAAACGGCTCGCAGCGCACGCATCGCCCGCAAGATTCTGATGAGCTTCCCGGAAGTCGAAGTGGTCGCCTCACAGATCGGCCGGCCGGACGATGGCATGGACCCGTCGGGTGCGTTTGAAATGCAATGCTTCGTTCCGCTCAAACCGCCCGATCAGTGGCCGATCCCACCCGGAGCCAAACGTCCGCGGCCGAAGTCCGAACTGATCGACGCGATGAATGAAGTGTTGTCGCGGAACATCATCGGCGTAGACTGGGATTTCTCGCAGATCATCCGCGACGACGTCATGGAATCGCTCTCCGGCGTGAAGGGCGAGAACTCCGTCAAAATTTTTGGACCGGACCTGAATGAGCTGGAGCGTCTCGCGGCCGACTTTAACCACACGCTGTCGAAAGTCCCCGGCGTCTTCGATCCCGGCGTGTTCCGCATTAAAGGGCAGACGAATCTTGCCTTCCCGATCGACCGCGCGAAGTGTGCCCTGTGGAACGTGAGCGTGGCCGACGTCGAGGACGTCATCCAGACGGCCGTCGGCGGCATGCCATTCACCGAGATGACCGAGGGCGAAAAGAAGTTCGACATCTCGCTTCGTTGGCCCAAGAGTCTGCGGGAAAACCCGGACGCGATCCTCAACATTCCCGTGGACGTGGTGAAGAACAATATGACCGCTGGAGGCACGGAACAGCCGACTCCGGGCAGCAGTGCATCGGCCAAGCTGTCGGTCATCGGTACAACTCTCAGCATGCCCTCCCTGACCGGCCGGAGCGGCCAAGCGACGGCGAGCAGCCTCAACCAAGTGCCGCGTCGTCGGCTTCGTGATCTCGTCACGCCGGTCGACGATGAAGGACGCCCCGACCCGAAACTTTCATTCGTGCGAACCGGCGCATCGACCATCAACCGCGAACAGGGGCAGCGGCTGATCGCCGTGAAGTTCGGCGTCCGTGTTCGGGACCTCGCCAGCACCGTCGCTGAAGCACAGGAGAAAACCGAGTCGCTGCTCAAGCCACCCTATCGCACCACCTGGAGCGGTGAATTCCAACAGATGCAAGAAGCCGAAAAGCGGATGCTGAAAGTCGTCGCAGTCTCGCTGTTGCTGATTCTGGTCATGCTCTATCTAGCGTTTTACTCGCTCCTGGACGCATTCCTGGTCTATGCGAACGTGATCGCCATGTCATTGGGCGGTCTCTGGGCACTCATTCTGACCGGCTTGAACTTCAACATCTCGGCAGCCGTCGGATTCATTTCGATCCTGGGCGTGTCGGTGATGAACGGATTGCTTATGGTGTCATCGTTCAACAATCTGCGTTACCAAAAGGTGCCGCTACGCCAAGCGATCGTGCAAAGCACCGAAAAGCTCGTGCGTCCGATCACGATGACCGCGCTCGCAGCGATCCTCGGCCTGTTGCCCGCCGCGTTCTCGACTCAGATCGGCTCGCAATCGCAACGCCCGCTGGCGATCGTCGTGGTCGGCGGAATGTTCTCGACGCTGATCTTCTTCAACCTCGTGCCGTTTCTCTACAGCTTCTACGGCCACCGCGAACCGCTCGTCGGCATCGGGCATGCTCATGAGTGATGGCCAGTCGGTCGTCTCGTCGCAAATACTGCCGCTGGATGCTTTCGACCTGTCAGGAATTTCGCACCATCGCGGGAATTCACTGACTTTTCGAGTCATCAAAAACGGTCTTGTTGCCGATTCTCTTCGGCATGATCTTTCAAGTTTTTCATTTTCCGTGGGTCCGACTGGCCGCGCTGTCGCTTGCGATCCTATGTCCGAATCGAACGGCTTTTGCTCAAAACGATGAGTCGCCGAAAACGCTTTTCCGTTGGTCAAGTGCTTCCATGGAGCAGCCGGAGGAAGGTGAGCACGAGGACAAGATCGTCACCGACCGTCCGCACTTCAGCGAAGCCAGTAATCTCGTGGGACTTGGCCGAGTGCAACTCGAAACGGGATACTCTTATTTTCGAGACAATGACCATGGCACGCTCGTCCAAACGCATTCGTTCGGGGAACCACTCTTGCGAGCCGGTGTGTTCGCCGAATGGTTCGAGTTCCGCCTAGGCTATACCTATTTGGTCGAGCAGTCGCGAGTTCCCGGTGGTCCGTCGACTCGATTCAGCGGCAGCGACGATGTGTACGTCGGAGCGAAACTTGCCCTCACCGAACAATCCGGGTGGCTTCCCGAGATGGCGATTTTTCCGCAAGCCCGCGTGCCGACCGGCAGCAGTGCGTTTACCAATAGCCAAGTCCTGCCAGGCTTCAACTTCGCCTACAGTTGGAAACTCAACGACTGGCTGGAATTGGAATGCAACACACAACTCAACCGGCGACGTGATGACGCCGCCCATTTCTATACAGAGTTCATTCAAACCGTGAATTTCGAATACGAACTGACCGACCGCATCGGAGCGTTTACGGAGTGGTTTTGCTTCGTTCCCAGTGGTGCGCTGACGGCCGAAACTCAGCACTATTTTCACGGCGGTTTCGTTTATTTCGTCAACAACAATATCCAGTTGGATATTCACTCCGCCGTGGGCCTGAACCGCGCGGCCGACGATTTGGCGTTCAGCGGAGTCGGATTCTCGATCCGCTATTGATTGTCGCGCAGGCTAGCCGCTGGTCTCTCGATCTGCCCGATCGCACGAACGAAGTTCGCTGACAAACCTTCGCCAAAGGTTGCGAAGGAAGTGCGCCGGCACCACAATGTCGAGCCGCTTTTCACTCCGCCCGGCTTCTTTTATGGCCAGCCCACTTGAGGTTTCTTGTGACGTTTTTCCGCGGTCCTCAGCTCCGGCCCGCCGTTGGGCCACTCGCGAAGATTCCCATTTACGCCAATCTCGTGGACCGCGAAGCGCTGCGAGCCGCCTGCCGGTTCAATGCCGAGGTCATGGATTTCATTCGCCCGCATGTCAAACCTGGTGTCACAACCAGTGAGATTGACCGACTGGCATACGAATACACGCTCGAACACGGACATACCCCCGCCTGCCTGGGCTACAACGGATATCCGAATACAGTTTGCACCAGCGTCAATGAAGTCGTCTGCCACGGCGTTCCCGGCGAGTACGTGCTGCAAGAGGGAGATATTGTCAACGTGGACCTGACGACCATCGTCCGCGGCTGGCACGGCGACCAATCCGAGACATTCCTGATCGGCAACGTTTCTCCCGAGGCGCGCCGCATCGTGCAGGCGGCGTTCGACGCCTTGTGGATCGGCATTCGAGCGATCAAGCCGTTTGGCCGGGTGATCGACATTGGGCGCGCGATCTATCGGTTCTCCAAAGATCAAAACTACGAAATCGTCCGCGAGTTCCAAGGACACGGCGTCGGCCGATCCTTCCACCAGGAGCCAGGGATTCCGCACTTCCCCGATTTACAATCGGGCAAAGCAGTGATTCGGCCGGGAACCTGCTTCACCATTGAGCCGATGCTGAACGTGGGAACGTGGAAAACCGACGTCGATACGACCGATGGCTGGACGGTCCGGACTCAGGACCGCCGCCTGTCGGCGCAGTTCGAGCACACAATTCTGATGACCGAGAAAGGTCCAGAAATCATGACTCTGACGAAGAATGGACCCCAGGAAGGGCATAAGTTCTGAAATCCCAATGTCCAAATCCCAATGTCCAAAGAAACCCCAAAGGGTCGCGCATTTAGGATTTGGACATTGGGGTTTCAAGCCAGCCTGCCGTTGCGTCGATGCGGCGGATTGTTATCTTACTCACTCTCGGTTCGGTGGGCGTTATGCATTGGTGTCGCGGCTGTGGGCTGCGGCCGAGTTCCAACTCAAACAAGGCGAGGTTGTCATGAAGGAGGCCGTTCGTGGTTAAGTTGCGTTTGCGAGACAACGAGAAAATTCAAGATGCGGTGAAGCGGTTTCGGAAGTTGGTGGAACACGCGGGAATCAAGAAGGAAATGCGCCGCCGCGAGTACTATGAAAAGCCCAGCGAGATTTCACGCCGAAATCGTCGCCGAGCCGAACGCCGAGCCCGATTGTCTCGTTTGAGCGCCAATGGCAGCACTACTTCTGGTGTTGGCCCCACCAGCCTCTAATGGCATCCTGACTGTCCGTAGCCGAACCAATGAAAAAAGCACCCGTCAATGACGGGTGCTTTTTTATTTTTTGGCCAGAAAGACTACATACCAATGCGGTGATTCTCACCGCACTCCTTACTGACCGGCGAGCGGAGGACGTGAGCCCTCCGAGTTTTTCATCCAAGTTTGCTCGGGGGACTCACGTCCCCCGCTCGCCAAGACTATTCTTCGTCCTCTTCTTCTTCCTCTTCTTCTTCCTCTTCTTCCTCTTCCTCTTCCAATTCAATTTCTTCCTCTTCGACCGCGACTTCGGGGGCTAAGGCTTCTTCGACAGCTTCTGAGGTCGCTGCACCAGCGGGTGCGGCGCCGATCACTTCTTTGATCGCTTGCAGCCAATACAGCCGTTTGCTCTTAGACCGGAGCACTTCGATCCGCTCTTCCGCTTCTTTTTTCTGTTCGTAGGGGAAACGGTCTTCTTCCTTTTGGGTGCTGTTGTAGATCACCCAGACAATGCGACGTCGCTCGATCGGCTTCGATCGGGACTTTTTCTTGACGACTTTCTTTTTCGCGGCACCGGCGGCAGCTCGTTTCCGCTTTTTCGTTTCGATCTTTTCGCCATCTTCGTCGGTGGCATCAGAATCGGCGTCGCGAGCCTCCGCCGCTTCGGCCATCTTGCGCATTTCCAAACGGCTTTGCATGTTCTCCGGCTTCCCATCTCAATGCGTCATTTGCCAGATGCCCGTCTGCCAGAACCATTTCCGGCAATCGGCGGCTGACGAAAGCGGTACAGCATAGCAAGTTGAGCCGCTCAGAGCCAACGCGGACGCCGGGTATCGAACAGCATTTTCCGCGAGATCATCGATTACCTGAGCCTTTTTAGCTCGGTGGATTCGACGATTCTTGGCGACCATTCCGGCCACAGACGCTTGGTGACACAAATCCGGACGCGACTCGAAACCTGCTCATTTTTGTCGATCTAATCAGAAAAGTTTGTGCAACCGCACTCTTTGAGCCGATTCATGGAATAGCAATCGGACTGCGCGAGTCGTGTTCAAGAAAAGCGGCTCGGCCGAATCAGCCGTTGAATGAAGGAGAGTGGTTCATGCGACATCTAGGCAAATGGCTGATGGCTTTGGGGCTGCTGGCTGCGGTCCCCACCACGACTAACGCGGGGTTGTGGGGAGACTCACCCCAAGAGGTCAAGCAAAAAAACCAAAAGGTCGCGAACGATGTTTCCATCGCTTTGCGAGATGCCAAGCTCCAGGGCTACGACATCGGCATTGAGGTCACCGAAGGGACCGCCAAGCTAACCGGCGAAGTGACCGATGCCACTCAAAAAGAAAAAGCATCGAAGATTGCCGGGAAGGTTCGCGGCGTCAAAAAGATTGATAATCGGCTGATCGTCACGCCGTCAAAAGTTCGTACGGTCAAGAAGCAAGCGGCGGCCCAGGAGATTCAACTGGCCTCGGCGAGCGACAATGGACCGCTCAACAACCAGCAGATGGCGGAACGGATCGCAAACTCCTTGGGGAATGCCGGTCTGAGTGCCTTTGATTTGGAAGTCCGATTCCAAGACGGAGAAGCCTCAATCGGCGGAGCGGTTGCAAATCCCGAACAGCGTGCCAGGATCACGCAAGTGGTCGCCAATACTACTGGTGTCGAGTCGGTCGACAATCAAGTGTTGGTCTCAAAAAACGCGGCCGTTCGCCGGCCGGCCGGGCCAAATCCGTATGCTGGTGGCCCGATGCCGGGACCAATGCCGGGACCGGGACCGATCCAGCAGGCGGGCTTCCATCAAGACGGTGGCTTCCGAGCCCCCATTCAGCAAGTCGCCTATCAGCAGGAAGGTGGCCCGATGTCCGGAGGTTCGGGAATGCCGGGGCCTCCCGTCCCAATGGGTCGCGGCGGGGCACAACAAGTCAACGACATGCCGAATCTGCCGAATCACGCGTGGCCATCCTATGCTCAGTATCCAAACTCCGCGGCGGTGACGTACCCCAAGGAATACAGTGCGAGTGCGTGGCCTTACATCGGTCCATTCTACCCGTATCCGCAGGTTCCGCTGGGATGGCGAGCGGCTCAGCTTGAATGGGATGACGGCCACTGGAGCCTCAACTTCCGGTCGCGCACCGATAAGTGGTGGTGGTTCCTGTCTCCGAAGAACTGGTAACGCGGCGGAGCCGCAACCGATCAGGAGTCAGGTAGTTCAAAGTTCAATTTTCGCGGGCAAAGTCTCTGGCGAAACACAGGACGCAATCCGGCGAAAATTGAACTTTGAAACATCTGACCTCGGCACCCGAACCTCTGCATTCCTCCGGGAAAGGTGTGATTCCCATGAAATTGATTCGACGGCTTTCCTTGATGGTATTGCTCGGTCTGTTGATGACCACGAGCAGTGGCTGCTTACTGCTCCGCGGGTTTATCGTGGTGGCCGGGAACTACTCGAAGTTCTGGATTACGACGCCCCCGATCCCGGTCAGCCCGTACTACAGTCAGATGATCGAGGACACTTACCACGAGGAAGAGCGGTACAAGAAAGTGCCAATCCTCGATCCGGTCGAAGGGGAGAACGCTCCTTTGTTCTGCCTCGATCCACCGTCACCCGATGAGGTCGTGCGGTCTCTGCCGGATCAATCCGCAGGCGGCTTCGCATTCTTAGCCGAGACGGCGCGCAACAACCTTCGGATCGTGGTCGAGCCACTGGTCGATCGTGTTGACGAATGCCGCTTCTACCCGCTGGCCGGTCCAGCCCGCCTGCACCATTGCCACTATAAGTGTACGGTTTACTACGACAAAACGATCCGGTCGAATTGGCCCGTCCCGTTCACTCACACCGACCAGACTGAAGACGTGGTCTACATCGACCACGATCATCTGATCCGCTGCTCCGGACCGGACGCACCGTAGGTCACTGACTGAATTGCGGCCAAAGGGACGTCAAGGGCCGGCGCAGAAATAACTGTCAGATGTCGCTGAACTCACCATAGTTCAGATCCGAAGTCTGGCGACTTCGGCTACGACAGTTATTGATGCGCCGGCCCTAAAGGACCGAAGGGGAAAACCCTTCATCATTTAAGACCCGTACGTCCTTTCCGCCGCCTCAGCCGATCCGTTGTCGCACCGCATGCAGGGTCTGTTCCAGAAATGGCCGAACGAGCTTTTCCAGCCATTCGAACTCGATCAAGAAAGCATCATGGCCGTAGGCACTGGCCAATTCGATGAATGTCACGTGACGCCGAGCCTCGATCAACGCCCGGACGAGTTGTTTGCTTTGCACCGTGGGAAATAGCCAGTCCGACGTATAGCTAGTCACCAGAAACCGAGCGTTCGTCCGGCTGAGTGCCTTCTCGATGGAGCCGTGATTTTCGGCCAGGTCGAAGTAATCCATGGCACGCGTCAGGTACAGATAGCTGTTCGCGTCGAACCGCTCGATGAAGCGTTTGCCCTGATAGTGCAGATAGCTTTCCACCTGAAACTCGATCTGCTGCATCATGTCGTAGGACAGCTTTTCGGCTCCTTGCAGACGGCGGCTGAATTTCTGCTCGATCGAGGCATCCGATAAATACGTGATGTGAGCCACCATCCGCGCCAGTGCCAAGCCGACGTTCGGACCGAGCGGCTTGTCATAAAATTGCCCGCCGTGGAAGTTCGGGTCGGTGATGATTGCTCGACGGCCAACTGCGTTGAAAGCAATCCCTTGGGCCGTGAGCCTTGCCGCCGAGGCCATGCAGATCGCCGAGTTGATCATCTCGGGAAATCGAGCTGCCCATTCCAGCACTTGCATCCCGCCAAGACTCCCGCCCACGACCGACAGCAATTGCTCGATGCCGAGATGCTTCACGAGCGCGGCGTGAACTTCCACGATGTCGCCGACGGTCATGAAGGGGAAGTTGAGACCGTATCGCTCGATGGTGGACGGGTTGCGGCTTAGCGGCCCGGTTGTTCCCTGGCAGCCGCCGAGGCAATTCGCGCAGATCACGAAGTAGCGGTTCGTGTCCAACCCTTTCCCCGGCCCGACGAATTCCTCCCACCATCCCGGCTTGCGGTCTTGCGGCGTATGCCATCCGGCGACGTGAGCATCTCCCGTCAGCGCGTGACAGACAAAGATCGCGTTGTCTTTCTTCGGGCTGAGCTCCCCGTAAGTCTCATACGCGATATTGACTGGTGCCAATTCGCCGCCTCCCGCGAGTCGTAGTGGGTGCGGTGGCTCAAACAGTGTCACTGACTGCTTCGTCACAAAGCCGACCGAAGTCGGGCCAGGCTGAATCGGCTCACCCCCTCGAAGTTCGTCATCATCGGTCGCCATAAATTCGTACTTTCCCGCCGCGCGGCTCACAATCGCTTGAGTGCCTCTTTCGCCGAAATTGACTTCTCCTTCAGTCGCGATGCGAGCAGTTTGCGAAAGCGCGGGTTGTGTTCAATGAGCTGATCGATCAGGTCATCATCTTGGTCGAGCGGCACGAGTTCAAACGCCGGCGTTCCATTGACGGTGACGACCACCGGTTCTTTGCGGCAGAGTTGGCCATAACGGCTCAAATTGGCTTTCGCCTCAGTCAGCGAAATCACTTTCATGATGGGCCGTAAACTCCTCGCCTCGGACAAACAGTGCTTCGCCACGTTTTTCGCCGACAACGGCGATGGTGACTTCCCTCTCGGTGACATTGAAGTTGAACAAGACGCGGTACTTCCCGAACAACCGCAACTCTCGTTTTGCGATGCGATTCGGCCGCAAGCTCTTTATGTGTCGGCTTTGTTCAAGCGGATTCACAGCGAGACGTTCCAGTGCGGTTGTCAAAATCTTGCGGCCCTCAGCACGACCAAAGTGCCGAAGATCATCCATCACAGACTCTTTGAGTGACACACTCCATGCCATGCGGGCAAAAGTTATCACTGACCAGAATCCTGGTCAACCAGTCCGCAAAAACCGACCGCTAGCAGACCATTGCGGTGCTTGGGGTGGGTTGTACGCTCGGAACCTGGGTTGAAATCCCGAACCGCTGTCGAGACACTCGCCCGCCTGCCATGTGCTCGGCAGCGGCGACTCCAATCCCGCGGAAATCTCCGTAGCCTGACTCTCCGAGTTGGGCATGTGGAGGATAACGCCTGACTCGGAGAGTCAGACTACGTTTTGTATTGACCTCGATCACATTCCAGTAAGTCTCGCAATATGTCACAGCCGAAAGACCTCGCCGATCTGGCGATCAACACGATCCGCACACTCTCGATGGATGCCGTGCAGAAGGCGAATTCGGGACATCCCGGCACGCCGATGGCATTGGCTCCCGTTGCCTATACCGTCTGGCAAGAGTTCTTGCGGTTTGACCCCAACGACCCGATTTGGCCGAATCGCGACCGATTCGTGTTGTCGGTCGGGCACGCCTCAATGTTGTTGTATTCGATGTTGCATTTGACGGGCGTGAAGGCGGTCAATGCAAAGTACGAACGGCTTGGTGAATTGTCAGTGCCGATGGATGACATTCAACGGTTCCGGCAACTTGACAGCCGATGCCCGGGACATCCCGAATACCGTTGGACGTCCGGTGTCGAAACGACCACCGGGCCGTTGGGTCAGGGAGTCGCGAACAGCGTCGGAATGGCGATCGCCGAACGCTGGATGGCGACGTATTTCAATCGGCCCGAATTCGACCTGTTCAACTACAACGTCTATGCCCTTTGCGGCGATGGCTGTTTGATGGAAGGAGTCTCGGCCGAGGCCGCGTCACTGGCCGGGCATCTCAAATTGTCCAATCTCTGTTGGATCTACGACAGCAACCGGATCACGATCGAGGGGAAGACCAGTCTCGCGTTCTCTGAAGATGTTGGGCTGCGGTTTCAGGGCTACGGCTGGAATGTGATCCACGTTGCCGATGCCAATGACCGAGCGGCTCTCAGGCAAGCGATCGACGCTTTCCACTCGACGACCGACCGGCCGACGCTGATCATCGTCGAGAGCCACATTGGTTATGGCGCTCCCACCAAACAGGACACTCACGGAGCTCACGGTGAGCCGCTCGGTGATGCCGAGATCGCCGGAGCGAAGAAGTTTTACGGCTGGCCTGAAGACGCGAAGTTTCTCGTTCCAGACGGTGTGTACGAGCACTTCCAACAGGGGATTGGCCAGCGCGGCCACACGCAGCGAGACGCATGGATCGCGCTGTTCAACGAATATCAGCAGCAGCATCCGCAATTGGCCGACCATTTGAACTGCATGCAGCACCGCCAGCTTCCCGAAGGTTGGGACAAAGACTTGCCGACTTTCCCAGCCGATGCAAAAGGGCTGGCGACGCGCGATTCTTCTGGCAAGGTTCTAAACGCATTGGGCAAGAACCTGCCGTGGCTCATTGGCGGCTCGGCGGACCTGGCTCCGTCAACAAAGACGCTGCTGACCTTAGACGGCGCTGGCCATTTTTCCGCTGAGAATTATGCCGGCCGTAACTTTCACTTCGGTGTTCGCGAACACGCAATGGCGTCGGTCGTCAACGGCATGGTGCTGAGCAAGGTCCGCGGCTATGGCGCTGGATTCCTCATCTTCAGCGACTATGCCAAAGCGGCGATCCGACTGGCGGCCATCATGGAGATTCCGTTTATCCACATCTTCACGCACGATTCGATTGGCGTAGGAGAAGACGGCCCGACGCATCAGCCCGTCGAACAAATCGCCAGTCTCCGCGCCGTTCCCGGCATGGTGGTGCTGCGCCCGGCGGATGCCAACGAAGTCATGGAAGCTTGGAAAGTCATCGCTCAACTCCGCCATGAGCCCGCATGCCTGATTCTGACTCGGCAAGCACTGCCGACGCTCGATCGCACAAAGTACGCATCTGCGGCAGGGCTGGCCAAAGGAGCTTACATCCTGGCCGATGCACCGGGCGGCAAGCCGGATCTCATCTTGATCGGGACTGGAAGCGAAGTGCCGCTATGTGTCGAAGTCTATGAACAGCTCACCGCCGAAGGGGCGAAAGTCCGCGTGGTCAGCATGCCTTCGTGGGAATTGTTCGAGCACCAGTCGCCGGCATATCGAGACAGCGTGTTGCCGCCGACCGTTACCGCGCGCGTGGCCGTCGAACAAGCCTCAACATTTGGTTGGGAACGCTATGTTGGCTTAAAGGGCACGATCATCGGCATGAAGACGTTCGGGGCGTCGGCACCGCTGAAGGACTTGCTCACGAAGTTCGGCTTTACTCCGGATGGAATCCTTGCGGCGGCTCGACAGCAGTTGGCGAGCAAAATGTAGTGTTTCAATACTCGAACCGTTGGCTCGACCGAACCGTTGGCTCGACCGAACTGGGCTAGCCGGAATGATTCTTGGGAAAGTAGTGTGCGTGGAGCAAGCCGCTGGCGCGTAGCGCGTCCCATGAATCATCTGGGCTGGCTGGACTTTGGGGATTGGATTTCGAGTTTCCCGCAGGGAGCAATCGGTGATCGGGTATCGGCCGTTTCGGAACAGTGACCTCCCGCAACTGGTACGACTGTGGCATCACGTCGGACTTGGTCGTGGAGCGGCTGTAGGGTTCGGCAACGAGCCGTTCGACCGGCTGGTTCTGGCACAACACTACTTTGACCCGAATGGTCTTGTCGTGGCCTGTGAAGGTTTGCGCCCGGTCGGCTTTGTGCATGCGGCATTTCGCGCAAATAGTTCGGAAACGTGGATCGACAAGACTCAGGGAGCCATCTGCGCGATCTTGGTCGATCCCGATTGGCGCCGCCGCGGCATTGGCCGCGAACTGCTGTCGCGTGCGGAAAACTATCTGCGTGAATCGGGAGCGAACTCCATTCAAGCTGGCTCGTCCGCGCCGTGCGACGCCTTCTATGTCGGCCTTTATGGCGGCTCGCAGCTTTCGGGGTTTCTCGATTCAGATGTTGCCGCCGCTCCGTTCCTGACGGCGCTGGGCTATCAACCGGCTCAAACGTTTGCTGTTTTGCAGCGCAATCTGAAGATGGGCGATCCGATCAGTTTTCGGCTAAGCCTGATCCGCCGCAAGATGGACGCGTTCATCTTCGCGTTGCCTGAGCAACCGACTTGGTGGTGGTTCAGCCGCTACGGCCGACTGGAGAACGTGCGTTTCCGATTGATGCCCAAAGCGGGCGGGGCCGAGGTCGCCGGCGTGACGGTCAGTGGGCTGGATTTGTACATCGACCGGTGGGGTGAGCGAGCGATCGGCCTCAGCGATCTGGAAGTCAAAGACGCTTCGCGCCGGCAAGGGCACGCACAGGCATTGCTCATTGAGGTGATCCGCCGCATGCGTCAGGAGCAGGTGTCATTGGCGGAGGCTCACATCGCCGAAGACAACCCCGCCGCGCTGGCGACGTTCAAATCAGTCGGCTTTGAGCAAATCGACCGCGGCGTCGTGTATCGCAAACCATAAATCCTGCCGCGGAGATCGGGTGATCTCCTCACCTCCTCACCTCCTCACCTCCTCACCTCCTCACCTCCTCACCTCCTCACCTTGGCCGCTTGTGTGAATCTCACCGATTAAGTGGTCTGCAAATTCGGCGCAAGCGAAATGACGGCACTCTGCGGCTGGCAGAGTTTGTCCCTCTCGCCTGAAAGGCCGAAGCCGCACAAAGTCCCCCCGTCCGAAAGTCCGATTCGTAGTTTCGAAGGACGCCTCAGACTGGATACTTCTATCCATATGCGATTTCGGGACGAAGAGACCGGTCGCTCCAAAACTCACACTTTTCACGCTGGAGGAGCACCGATGCCCTCGCTGGGAAACAGAGACCGCCAGGAATTGTCATTGCCGGGAAGCACCCTTCCCGCATTGCAAGCACTCTTGAACGAGACCGAGCTACGCGAACAGGCTCGCGAAGACCGATTCCGCGCCTGGCAGGTGCGCTGGGTCGACACGAAGGCCAATCTGATCCGACGGCTGGACGTCGTTGACGAGCAACTCTCTCGCCTGGCTGACGGCGACCGCACTTCCCCACGACTGACGATCGTCAGCGATGAGTTCTTCGATGAGCGGGCGTAGAGACACGACTCACAACGGCGGCGCGACACTGGCTCGCTCGATGGTGGACTTGCCGAAACCGATGATCGCCGGGTTGCGGATGCGGGGCAGGAGTTGCACGTCGACGACCTCATCAACGCTGATTGCGCAGTTGCTCGATCTGCTGCGGCGTGAGACCCGCTTGCGGCACCGAGTTGCTGTTGGACAGACTGCCGGTTCCGAATGGATTGCTAATCCCCGAGCTGCGAGATGCAGCGGACGCGTTCGTTGGCAGGCGGTCCATGTTGGGCAACGTGCTTCCGCCCATGGCCGGAGTGACGTCACCAGCCGCGTTGCCGAGGCTCTGCTGACCGGACGTTTGCAGCACATCCTGCGGAGTCAACCGGTGTTCCTTGACATCCAGCGATTGCAGGTGAGTGCTCGTCGGCAAGGCGCCGGCTGGAGCTTGCATTTCCGGGCGCGGACGACCGTTGGTGCCGCTCGTCCCACTGAGGAGTTGCTTGGTTTCCTTCTCGACTCGGATTTCACTCAGCCAGTATTGGGCTTGTTCGAGCGTCGGTTTCTTGACGGCAGCCTGCACGAAGAATTGCTCGGCCTGTTCGAGCTTGCCTTGATCGTGCAGGATCAGCCCCAAGTTGTAGTCTGCCTCGGCGTCGCCGACGGCATTGACAAAGTGCGGTTTCGACCCAGCGATGTCTCCCGACTTGGCCATTGCGACGGCCAAATGGAACCGAATCGTGTTGTCGTTGGGCGAGCTTTGCAGGGCCTGCCTCAAGGTGTCGATCGCCAGCGGCCACTTTTCCTGAGTCGCATAGAACTGTCCCAAGGCATCCAGAACCAGGGGATCATTCGGTGCGGCCTTTAATGACTTGCGATATCCCTGTTCCGCTTCGGCCATTTTTCCGCCGAGTTGGTCCAGCCGTGCCAGCCCCAGCATAGCCGGGACCGAATGTGGCTCGTCATGCAACACACGCTGATAACGCTCGCGTGCCTCGGTCGTGTTCCCAATTTGCTCCTGCCATTTGGCATAGGCCAAGTCGAGCTTGTGCGGGTCTTTCAGCTTCTTGCGAGCGACTGCCGTATCGCGATCATCTCGACGAGCGAACGGATTCCAGCGGCTGCCCGACGAGGCGCACCCGGTCAGTGCCACACAAAAGTATGCGACTGCGACCAAGCGAATTATTGACATGCCACACCTCCGTGTCGGCGGGCCCGAATGGAACCGGGGAGACTGTTTCGTGAAACCTGTTTGTGTGAAATCTCGTGACATGAGTAGCCTGTTGAATAACCGAGCCGCGACTGAATCATTCGCAGGGAAACCGCTTTCTCATGGTCGCAACTTGATTTTTCGTTAGACCTGACTGAAGAAGCGAGACGTGGCGTCTTCCATCAACTTCTGCGTCAGCGCGAAGCGTTGATTCCGAAATCGGCAGATCGACTGGGCAATCTCTAACAAATCTCGCGGATCTGACGATCTTGGCGTTCGACCACGATCGTAATGGTTAGTGAAGAGGTACTGGATTGCTCGTTCGTCGAATGGCACTTTTTGCTGCTCGCACACCAATCGGAAAATTTGCGAGAACATCGCGCGATCCGGTGCCCCGATCTGAATCTTGTGCCGGATCCGCCGCAAAAACGCCTCGTCCACCAGTTGGTGCGGGTCCAGGTTCGTCGAGAAAATGATCAACAGCTCGAACGGAACAGAGAATTTCTTGCCTGTGATCAGCGTGAGGTAGTCGATCCGCTCTTCCAGCGGCACGATCCACCGGTTGAGCAAGTCCTTCGGGCTGACGATCTGCCGGCCAAAGTCGTCGATCAAGAAGACACCGCCGTTCGCCTTCATTTGGACCGGAGCCTGGTAGAAATTGCTGACCTTGTTGTATCGCAGTTCAAGCTGATCCAGTGTCAACTCACCGCCGGTGATGACGACCGGCCGGCGCACGCGGCGCCAGCGCAAGTCGACCGTTCCTTCCAGCTTTTGACGCTGTTCGGCCAACGATTCGCGCTGGCCGAGGCTTTCGGCATCATGGTTGTCCGTGACGACGTGCAGTGTCGGATCGAAGATCGTGATGATGCTGTTCTCGGTCAACACGGCATACGGCACGTAGATGTCACCGCCGTATTTATTGAGGAACCGGCCCAGCCCCTTCGCGGCCATCGACTTGCCGTTCCCTGGCGGTCCGTAAATGAAGATCGACCGGCCGCTGCACACCGCCGGTCCCAATTCATCGAGCAATTGCGGCCCGACGATCATTCCCTGAAAGGCTTCGAGAAGCCGTTCGGAATCACATTTGATTCCCGCAACTGCCTGCAACCGGCACTGTGCTAAATACGCTTCCAGCGGCACGGGAGCCGGGCCAACGTAGCGGCATTGCTCAAACGCTTCGCGCGCTCGCGTGCGACCGAGGTCCGTGAGATTGAAACGATAGGACGCTCGGCCGATCAGGTCGCCGCCCGAGGAAACTTCGATGCACTTCTCATCCTTGAGGAACCGCAGGCTTTCATCGACCAGATTGAACGGCAACCGCGCATGCTTGGCGACTTCGACGCCCAACAGATTTCCGTTCAGATACAAGTGTTTCAGAATCAGCTCGCAGATTTGCATCCGTGTCAGCCCGCTGTCCCGGAGTGTGAGCGGTGCTTTCGGTGCGTTCTGAGGAGCACTGGCATCAGTCTTGACTCCCAGTGTCGCCACTTGCGGATCGGCCAAAATACGCCGAGTTTCCTCGTGCGCTTCCGCAAATAGATCCGAGAACAACTCCGACGGCGCATCGTGCAGTGGCACCAGATCGGATTCAGGCTCCAACAGAGATGTCGAACTGCTGTTCATGAATTGCCGATCAAAACATAGCCGAAGCCGTGAGACTTCGGTGTTCCGGGAAATCCGAAGTCTCATGACTTCGGCTACTGCGGGCATTTCTCCGCTTTCAGTGGCTAACTGCCTCCTCCGCTGCTACTGGCGTCCGACGTACCAATGGTGTTCGTTCCAATCGGCGGCGTGATCCGCGGATTGACCATCGTCTCCCGCTCTTTGCGACGCAGTTGATCAATCTCTTCGGCCGGACGTCCCAGCGGACTGGTGACGCGGACCATGACCGGTGGCGCTTGCTCTTCGCCGACCATTACGACCGCTTCGTTCTTCGCACCCGCGGCGCGAATCTCACTCATCGCCTGGTCGCTGCCCGCTTGCACGAACACATACCGATGCCGCGCCGGAGCATTCTCCAAAATCCATCGCAACTGCATCCGGCCAGAGGCGTTCAACTGATGTGTGTCAGCATCAAAGTGATAGTCGTACAGAGTCGTCATGGTCACCCAGCCGTTGCTGTTCTGTGCTCCCGAAAACGAGCGCACGAACTCGCGGTCCTGGCAGACATAGGGGTATGGCCAATAATGAGCCGCGTGATACAAATGGCTGGGCAGATTCGCTGGCCCCGTCGGACGCGGATATGGAGGCCACTGCTTCCCTTTCTTGCAGACCTGTCGAGCACCGATCGGATCGCAGGCTCGTTCGGCATACATCGCCTCATGCTCCGCACGGTGTTCCGTCATCTTCGGCGGAGCATTCCGCGTCCAAGGCCACGGAATGATTCCGGCCTGAGCCACTGCGGGAACCAACGTCCCTAAAGCCATCAGCCCACCAAGCCACCACGCGCGAATCAGCATGACATGCCCTCCCCGAAGACCGAATCGTCCGTTCTGGTTATCGGCTTTCGACCGAACCGGTCATAACGAGAAAAACGATCGCAGCGGACAGGAGGCCGGGGACAAGAATTGGTCGTTGGTCATTTGGTCGTTAGGTCATTGATCGTTTGGTCGTTTATGTCCGGTCCCCTCTCCCCGGTACTCCGGGGAGAGGGTTAGGGAGAGGGGCGGCTGAAACAGGCTCGACAATTTGATGTTCATTGATCTCTCTCGCATTCGGCCGAATTTGGGAGCTGGTAGGCTCCAACACCCCCTCATCCCCGGAGTACCGGGGCGAGTGGACCGGACAGTTGATAACCAATGAACAACGATCAGTAACCAATGACCAATTCCCCGCCCTCTGGCACATTCCGCCGGTGTTCGCCAAGATGTTGACGTCCAACTTCGAATCGCTTGATGAGGCTTCCGTCACATGCCACAACGCTTGTTGCTCGCAACTTGGCTTTGGGTCGCGATGTTCGTTTCGTCGGAGTGGTTGCCCAGCTTCGACAGCCCGGCATTGGCTCAAGCTCCCGCTCCGGCTGGCGGGGCGGCACCCGCACCCGCACCGGGCGGAGGCGTGTCGAGCGTCAGTACGCAGAGCTATCTGCTGGAGTACGGCTTGGTGATCGTGATGTTCGGTGCGGCGTTGTACTCGGTCTGCCGTACCAGCCGCCGGAATTGAGTGGCTTTCGTCGGACTATGAACTCCTCCGCAACAGGCTCGCCCGAATCCTCGCCGCATCGGCGGGTCGTCGTGACTGGCATCGGCCTGATCACCCCGTTGGGCATCGGGCGAGAAGCCTCTTGGACTGCGATACGCGAAGGCCGTCGCGCGATTCGTTGGCTCACGTCCGATGACCTGAATGAACCGATTCCGCCAGGCACTTGCTGGGCCGGAGCGCCGTGCCTGACCCCAGATGCGGGTGAACCTGTCGTCGCTCTGGCGTGTTCCGCCGCGGAAGAAGCCGTGCGTGACTCCGGCCTGACGTCATTGGCCAACATCGCCGATCGTTGCGGTTGTGTGATCGGCACGAGCAAAGTAGGTCTGCGAAGTTTCGCCCGAGCGTTGCGGACGTGGGGTCAGGCACCGCAGAATTCAGAATTGGCGGATCGCGAATTTGTCGAGCAAGATCGCTTTCCTCCGCCAATTCTGAATTCTGCGGTGCCTGACCCCCGATCGCGTTGGAGTCCCTGGCAGCAACTTTGGCCGGATGCCGCCGTGAGCACGGTGGCCGCTGCATTCGGGCTGCAAGGTCCGACGTTGTGCCCGGTAGCGGCGTGTGCGACGGGGTTGGTCAGCATCATTCGCGGAGCTGATTTGATTCGCACGGGTGAGTGCGACTTGGTGTTGGCGGGAAGTGCCGATGCATCGCTGGTGCCGATTGTGCTCGGTTCGTATCAACGACTCGGAGTGCTGGCTCGCGGATTTACCGATCCGGCCACGGCCTGCCGGCCATTTGATGTTCACCGATCGGGATTCGCGATCGGCGAAGGGGCTGCCGTTCTGGTCTTGGAAGAGTTTCACAATGCTCGCACGCGAGGAGCCTCGATCTACGCCGAGTTCGTCGCCGGCGGAACGGCCAATGACCCCAGTGGCCTCACGCAAGTTGAGGCAGACGGTACTTGCCTGGCACGGCTGATGTGCGATGTTCTGCGCCGAGCGTCGGTCTCGGCGAGCGAACTCGACTACATTAACTTGCATGGCACGGCAACGCGTCCGAACGACATCGCCGAAACGAATGCTGTTCGTGCTGCTTGCGGAACACATGCCGATCGAGTGCCCTGCTCCAGCCAGAAGGGAGCGATCGGACATTTGCTGGGCGCTGCGGGAAGTGTCGAAACGGCGATCGCGCTGTTGGCGCTGCGCGATCAAGTGGCGCCACCGACGATGAACCTGGAGACGGCCGATCGGCAATGCGACCTGGATTACGTCGCCGGTGCCCCTCGGCCCATGCAAATGCGTCAAGTGATGAAATTGTCGCTCGGCTTCGGCGGCCACTTGGCAGCCGGACTGTTCCGGCGCCTATAGAATTCCCCACCGACCCCGTGTCGGTGGTGAAATGCCTTGTTGCTACCCTTGATGGCCGGCGCCACTCGGAAAGGGAACATCGCGACCCCAGTGTCGCCCGTGTCGGTGGTGAAATGCCTTGTTGCTACCTTGATAGTTCGAGAGATCGGCGATTGGTAGCCATCAGGCATTTAACCACCGATGCGGGGTCGGTGGGGGAATTCTCACGCAGCCTACGGCAGGCACCGGCTCCATTCTCTGCCAAGTTGACAGGGCCAGCGGCTATGCCGCGAACTGACTCAAGCGGCAAAACCTCGCAGCCAATCGGGTCTTATGGCGAACAGTTTGGGCGGCACAGGGATTGCTTTGCCCGCCGACCACTTGTCTGGAGATTGTCTGCCCGACTCTTTTTTGATCGAGGGAGAAGCTGTGGCAAAGATGTTGGTTTTTGATGATGAGGCTCGCAAGAGTCTGTTGGAAGGTGCATCGAAGTTGTCGCGGGCTGTTGCCAGCACGCTGGGGCCTCGCGGCCGCAACGCGGTGCTTGATAAGGGCTGGGGGGCTCCGAAGGTCACCAAGGACGGAGTCACCGTCGCGGAGGACATCGAGCTGGAAAACCCGTTTGAAAATATGGGTGCCCAGTTGGTCAAAGAGGTCGCGTCGAAGACCAACGCCGTCGCCGGTGACGGCACGACGACCGCCACGGTGCTCGCTGAAGCGATCTATCGTGAAGGAATCAAGTTCATCGCGTCGGGTGCTGACCCGATGTCGCTGGGCCGAGGCGTCACCGCCGCCGTGGATGCCGTGGTCGAACAATTGAAAAAGTTCGCCAAGCCGATCAACGAGAAGAGCAAAAAAGATCTCGAAACTGTGGCCGCGATTGCCGGCAACAACAACCTGGAAATCGGCCAGAAACTGGCGGAAGCCTTTCTGAAGGTCGGCAAAGACGGCGTGATCACAATCGAGGAAGGCCGACAGGTCGACACCGAGATTGATCTCGTCGAAGGGATGCAGTTCGAGCGAGGTTACCTCTCCCCGCACTTCGTCACCGACGAAGACGCTCAGGAAGTGGTTCTCGAAAACTGTCGCATTCTGATTTACGAAGAGAAGATCAGTTCGGCGCGCGATCTGGTGCCGCTGCTCGAAAAGACCTCGAAGGCCAATGTCCCGCTGCTCATCATTGCCGAAGATCTGGAGGGCGAGGCTCTGGCGACGTTGGTCGTCAATAAGCTGCGCGGCATCCTCAAGGTCGCGGCTGTGAAGGCTCCGGGCTACGGCGATCGCCGCAAGGCCATGCTGGAAGACCTTGCGGTTTTGACCGGTGGCAAGGCGATCTTCAAGGACTTGGGAACCAAGCTCGAAAACATCGAGTTGTCCGACCTCGGTGTGGCCAAGAAGATCATCATCGACGCCGAGAACACAACCGTCGTGCAAGGTGCGGGCAAGAAGGACGCCATCCACGGTCGTTGCGAACAAATTCGCGCAGAAGTCGAGAAGACCGAAAGCGAATACGACCGCGAGAAGCTCCAAGAGCGGCTCGCCAAGCTGGCGGGCGGTGTGGCTCAGATCAACGTCGGAGCCGCGACCGAGACCGCGATGAAAGAACGCAAGGATCTGTTCGTCGATGCTTTGTCGGCGACTCGCGCGGCCATCGAAGAGGGCATCGTTCCCGGCGGTGGCGTCGCGTTGCTGCGATGTGGTCCGGCGTTGGAGAAGCTCAAGCTGGACGGCGATGAGCAGTTCGGCGTGAGTCTCATCAAGAACGTGCTCGAAATGCCGCTGCGAATGATCGCCGAAAACTCGGGCTTGGATGGAGCGGTTGTCGCTAATCGCGTTCGCAAGTCGAACGATCCGAACTACGGCTACGATGCCTTGAACGAACGCTACGGTGACATGTTCGACTTCGGTGTTGTCGACCCCGTCAAGGTGGTTCGCTGTGCGTTGCAGAACGCAGCCAGCGTGGCCAACCTGCTGCTGACCACCGACTGTGTCGTGGTTAATGAACCCAAGAAGGAAGATAAAGACGGCCACCACGACCATCACCACGACGACGGTGGCATGGGCGGAATGGGTGGCGGCATGGGTGGCATGGGAATGCCCGGAATGATGTAGTGCCGAAGCGGAAATCTTAATTTCCAAATCCCAAATCCCAAATCCCAAATCCCAAATCCCAAATCCCAAATCCCAAATCCCAAATTTGAAATCTGAGATTTGTAATCTGAAATTTGAAATCTCAAATCTGAATAGGAGTTCGCCTCATGAAACTGAACCCACTGGATGATCGCGTGGTCGTCGAACCGTTGAACGCCGAGACAACAACTGCTGGCGGCATCGTGCTGCCTGACAGTGCGAAGGAAAAGCCGCAGCGTGGCCGCGTGATTGCGATGGGCCCTGGCCGGTTGCTGGAGAGCGGCGAGCGTTGCCCGATCGCGTTGGTGATCGGCGACGAAGTCCTCTTCGCCAAGTACGGCGGGACGGAAATCGAGATCGACAAAAAGGAAATCAAGATCCTCCGCGAGAGCGATATTCTCGCGAAGGTCGTTTCGTAGTTCGGCATCGTCAAAAGATGGGATTTATGGGACTCATGTGACTCATAAATCCCATTCTTCGCATCAGTCCCATCAGCCTATTCAGAAACAATTCCAAAGCGGTGCTGACACACCGCACTCCAAAGGAGAGCATTCCCGTGGCGAAGCAACTTCTGTTTGATGACCGAGCGCGGCTGAAATTGCAGCGCGGGGTGAAGCAGTTGGCCGATGTGGTCGCGGTCACGATGGGACCGACCGGCCGAAACGTGATCATCGACAAAAACTTTGGCAACCCGGTCGTCACCAAAGACGGCGTGACGGTCTCCAAAGAGGTCGAACTCGACGACCCGTATGAGAACATGGGTGCCAAGCTGGTCAACGAGGTCGCGACCAAGACCAGCGACGTCGCCGGTGACGGCACCACCACCGCCACCGTGCTGGCGCGAGCCATCTACGACGAGGGGCTCCGCTCGGTCTCGATGGGTGCCAACCCGATGGTCGTGCGTCGCGGGATCGAAAAGGCCGTTGAGGCGGCGATCGCGCACCTCAAGTCGATGGTCAAGCCGGTCACCAGCAAGGCCGAGATCGCTCAGGTCGGGTCCATCTCGGCCAACAACGATAAAGAGATCGGCGACCTGATCGCCGATGCGATGGAGAAGGTCGGCCGCGACGGCGTGATCACCGTCGAGGAAGGTAAAGGCAACTCCACCAGCTTGAACTTTGCCGAGGGAATGCAGTTCGACAAGGGCTACATCAGTCCGTACTTCGTCACCAGCCCGACCGACATGAAGGTCATCCTCGAAGACTGCTTCATTCTGATGTTCGAGAAGAAAATCAGCAGCCTGCGGGACATGCTGCCGCTGCTGGAGAAGGTGGCGACGTCGGGCAAGCCGTTGCTGATCGTGGCGGAAGACGTCGATAGTGAGGCTCTGACCGCGCTGGTCGTCAACAAGCTGCGCGGCATCCTGCAAGTCGCGGCCGTGAAGGCTCCGGGCTTTGGCGATCGCCGCAAGACGATGCTCGGCGACATGGCCGTGCAAACCGGCGGCACGCTGATCTCCGAAGACCTCGGCATCACGCTCGAGAGCGTCGAGTTGAAGCAACTCGGCCGAGCCAAGAAGGTCGAGATCACCAAGGACAACTGCACGATCATCGACGGAGCCGGCGATCAGAAGCTGATCAAGTCTCGCGTCGATCAAATCCGCACGCAGATCGAAGGGACGAAGAGCGAATACGACCGCGAGAAATTCCAAGAGCGGCTGGCCAAGATGACCGGCGGCGTGGCGATCATCTCGGTGGGAGCCGCGACCGAAACCGAAATGAAGCAGACGAAAGCCCGCATGGAAGACGCACTCCACGCCACGCGAGCCTCGGTCGAGGAAGGTATCCTCCCCGGCGGCGGCGTGGCGCTGCTGCGGTGCATTGAAGTCATTCGCAAGGTGAAGACGAAGGGTGACGAGGAGATCGGCATCGAAATCGTCGCCCGTGCGTTGGAGGCTCCGATCCGTCAGATCGTGCAAAACTGCGGCGTGGATGGCAGCGTGGTCGCCGACGAAGTTCTGCAAAAAGACACGAACATCGGCTACAACGCCAACACCGGCGAGTACGTGGACATGTTCAAAGCCGGCATCATCGACCCGGCGAAGGTCGTGATCAGCGCGTTGTCCAACGCCGCGTCGATCGCCGCCCTGATGCTGACCACCCAAGTCTGCGTCACCCGCACCGACGACCTCGAAGGAGGCAAGAAAGCCAAGATCGAAGGAGCCGTCCGGTAACCGTAGCGGCTCGCGTGCCGTTGAGCCAACTTGAAAAACACCGCGAGCCACCCGATGAGGGTGGCTCGCCGCATTTAGATTGAAAAAGCCACTGATTGAAAGGCGGAATCGTTTTGAACAGAAATCGGGTATAGTATCCCGCGTTAAAGCGGGTCGGATCGCTCATCTTTCTCGATGCGGTCACCGCGTTGCAGGCCTGTCTTCCCACGAATGAAAAGTCATCCCATGCTCACGCGATTTTACGTTGATAACTTCCGCGCCTTGGTAAACACCGACTTGAAGCTCGGACCACGAAGCCTGTTGATGGGATCGAATGGAACCGGCAAATCGACGTTCGGCGATGTGCTCGTTCGACTTCAATTGATGATGTTCGGTCAGGCCAAGACGGATGATACATTCACGCCCGACACGCTCACGCGTTGGCAAAGCATCCCACAGCAACGGATCGAGATGGACGTCACGGGGCCGGAAGGTGCCTACCGCTATGAGTTGGTCATTGACCACCACGAAGTTGGTTCTGCTAACGACCCACGAACTCGAATCCTGCGAGAGATTTTGACGCTGGACACTCAGCCGTTATTTCATTTCGAAGATGGGCTAGTGCATCTTTTCCAGGATGATCACAGCCAAGGCCCGGTCTATCCTTTTGATTGCGGTCGTTCCGCTTTGGGAACCATCTCGCCGCGCCGCGATAATCAGAAGCTCACATGGTTCGTTCGTTGGTTTCAACGATTGACGGTCCTCAGACCGAACCCACCGCAGATGGTGGACCTCATCGAGCGGGATGATTTTTTACTGTTCGCCGACGCCGCGAATTTCGGCGCTTGGTATCATCCTCTCAGTTCTGCCGACAAACGTCGTGACCGGGAGCTTCATGACGCCCTGATTGACGTGCTGCCTGGGTTTGATGCGCTGAACTTTGAATACGCGGGTCCAAACCGCTGGCTGCTGCGCGCGGACTTTTCCCGCGCCGGCCAAAAATTGATGCTCCGGTTCAGTGAATTGTCTGATGGTCAGCGTGCCCTGATCCTTCTGTACTGCGTGTTGTATTTCCAATTGCAAGACGGACGAACTGTTTTCTTGGATGAGCCGGATAATTTTGTGTCGCTCGACGAAATTCAGCCGTGGCTGCTTTCGGCTGCGGATGTCGTAGACAGCGGGTCGGGTCAGTTGGTGCTGATCTCACATCACCCTGAGATTTTCAATCAATGGGCGGTGAGTCATGGGTTGGTCGCGGAGCGCGATGGGTGCGGTCCGGTACGCATTCGAAAATTCAGCCCGACGCCGGGTGCTGTGTTGTCACCAGCCGAGACGGTCGCGAGGGGCTGGGCGAATGCCATCGCGGCCCCTTAGGATCGCACATCAATGAGCAATCGTTTTGCCGAAGTTGTCATCGTTGCCGAAGATGAGCGATCAGCCAACTTGTTGCGCCGGTACGTGCAGCGTGCCCTGCATCTCGGTAACCGGCGTATCCGACAGGAAATTTCGCCTTCGGCAAAAGGCGATGCCAAGCAATGGGTGATCCGCCAATACGCAGTTGAAGTGAAAGAGTTGCGAACGGTGCATCGCAAAACCGGATTGGTGGTTCACCTCGATGCTGACACCGACGAAGTTGCCGACCGTGCCAGACAATTGGCGACCGCTCTGAAAAATGATGACCAGGACGAGCGCGATGCCAATGAACGGATCAGCCATGCCATTCCCAGACGACAGACTGAAACGTGGCTGTGTGTGCTGGTGGGCGAAGATGTCGATGAGGAACAGGACTGCAAACGCGACCGCCGACTGCCTGATTTCGATCGCGCCGTACCGCAAGCAGCACTCGCTTTGTATGAAGCGACACGGCCAAACGCACCGATACCAACTCTGCCTTCGCTCGCGACAGCAGTGCCTGAGCTACGACGTCTGGAGAGCTGAAATGTGGAGCGTCGCCGCAGCATCCGACTTCGACACTCAACTTGTTCGAGGCATTCAAACGGCCTTGCGCAAAGCTCGCGGCTTGGGCTATCACGTCGAGACGATGGACGTCACGGCCTCCGTGTCTGAGGGAGTCTGCAACATTCACTTCTCCGCGATTCCCGCTCCCGGCACGATTCAGACCGGCAGCGATCTGACAGTTGCCGTCAACTCGGACACTGACGAAGTCATCGGATTCGAGCGAGGCCAATAAGTTGGTGAGGGGATTCAGTCATGTTCATTTTCGATCCGCAACCGTGCCGACGACCTCGAAGGCGGCAAGAAAGCCAAGATCGAAGGAGCGGTGCGGTAACGCGGCTCGCGTGCCGTCGAGCAAAGTTTGAAACGCAGCGAGCCACCTGAGAAGGTGGCTCGTTTCGTATCGGAGTAAGCGCCATCAGACAGCCGGTGTCCGCATTGGACAAGAGGTACGATCAAATGTCGCACAAGGAAGAAATACTGCGGCAACTCGAGTTGTTGATCGCTGACGGTCAGCGCCTTGCTGATTCGTACGAAGGTGAAGACGGTTTCTTCGAGTCGGGCGCGACCGAAATCGAACTCAGAACCTTCGCGACAGCATCGCTCGCGGCCATCGAACGTGTCAGCGGTCGAAGCAGTGAGTATTACCAAAGCATCCCGAGAAGCGAACTTTTACAACAATTGTCTTCTGTCGACGGATATGTGCAGTTTGTACCTGCCGCGACTGGTGCATTGACGGCTTTACGATCTGCGATTCAATGTGGCATGTTGACGTCGCTTGAATCTCGATTGCGTGCCAACATTCACGATGATTTCCTCGCCCAAGCTAACGAATTGCTCATGGCCGGTTATCACGTCGCCGGCATGGTTCTCGTGGGCGGCGTGTTAGAGCACCACCTACTCAAGCTAGTTCAGGCCCGTAACCTTCAATGGTCAAATGCGGGAAGTCTCGCGAAATACAACGATCTATTGCGAGATGTCGTTTACCCGCAACCGACATGGCGGCGGATTCAGTCAATCGCCGATGTGCGCAATGAGGCTGCCCACGGGAATGGGGCGCAGGTGAAAGTCGATGATGTGAAGGATGCGTTGAACTTCACGCAAAGGATTCTTACGGATCACCCGTTGTAGGACGAACGAAGCATGCCCTCTATCGCAATTCCCAATGTGGCCAATCGTGATTTGGATGGGGTCTTCGCGCACCTCAGTCAGTTCGGACGTTGGGGAATGGACAAGAAAAAGCGATTCGTCATCGCAAACTGGAGTTGGCACACCGTCGTTCGCATTTACGCGAAAGGAGAAACAATCGCGGTCACCGCGGTCACCGCCTCGCCACGATTCCGAACGATGTTTGTCTTTGAGGTCATCCCAATGTGTTTCATTGCGAGCGCGTTGGAGCAGGAAAAGGGGTCAGGACTGAATGGCACTGCCGTTACTGTTTTGCACATGGTCGGCGCGCAGCGGTAGGACGCACGCGCGAGGGCGTGTGCTATAGGGCGT